>CAZRXT010000001.1:0-11824 GCA_964604035.1 uncultured Prolixibacteraceae bacterium
TTGCCCTGCCATTTATGGCAAAGGGAAATGTGTGTTATGTGTTGCAATTGGCCAGTCATAATGGTTCGATATTGGGCTAAAGCCCATTGTATCATATCATTTCAATACCCTACACCTAAAGGTGTAGGCAACTCAAGCTCCCTTCGGCATAAAGGCCAACGGACTTAAAGCAAAACACTACAAAGCAATCAAAGAATACAAAAACTATTGTTCCCTAATGTGCCTATTGTGTTCCTTCGTGTTCTATTCTTTATGCACTTTGTGTTTGTTATTTAATGCTTTCGCCCCTGCAAAATATCTGAACCTTTGATTTGTGTGATTAGTGTGATTTTAGGGAATGAGTTGCCTATTGCTTTAGGTGTAGGCAACTCAGGTTAATACAAAAGCCCCAAGGGAGCACAAGATTTCGCTCACTTGGGGCTTATTTATGAAAGAAAACCAAAGTATAAAATCTATCTTGGGTGAGTTAAATACCAGTTATTTCTATTCTTCAGAATATTGCTAACACTTTCAGCTTTTGATGAATCGGTAAACTTAGGCGCTACTTTAGAAGCAATATAGTTATCGTCGCCACGACGGTTGGCAATGCGTACCAAATCGAACCACCTTCTCCCTTCAAAAGCTAATTCCAGAGCACGCTCTTCAATTATTAAATCTTCGACGTATAGCATCTTTTGATTGGGATCGGCAGCAATTTTCGACGGAACGAATCTCTCTTTAACATAGGCACGGCCTCTAATGCCAATGTTTTCGGCCCATTCTCTGTAATCTCGGGGAGCTGTACTCATACTACTTATTCCCAAGTTCATTAATTTAAGGGCCAAATCTGAATCGCCAAGTCTATTAAGTGCCTCGGCTAATAATAAGTGAATATCACCTGCGCGAGAAATAATAATGATTGAATAGTTCTTTTCTTCATCGCCTAAAGCATATTTTCTGATAATAGGGGTTCCATCGGTAAGGGTATCAATTGACACGCCCATTCCACGAAAATCGTCTGTTCCTTTTAATGGCACCTGAGCCTTAAACAAGTTAATTATAGGTTGAGAAGGTTTTATTGCATACTGAAGGAATGACCAATCATAAACTGGATTTATTTGCCCCTCGGTAACTTGAAAAGGAACCATTGAAATAACTTCTGGATCGTACAATGAACCTGAAGCCCTAAAAATACTTCCCCATGATTCTTTTTCGTAAGAGTTAGATACCATGTATAACCCTTTTTCTATATCATAATTCTCGACAGCAGCCTTTAAATAATAAGCAGCACTATCGTATTGATTCTTTTCGAGATATAGCTCTCCTATCAAAGCTTTATTGTTTGGATAGATTGATAATCTTACATCTTCAATATCTGCATTTGTATGCAAGAAGGGCTTTAATTGATTGATTAAAGTATCTATTAGCGCATCTTTTGCGATAAATGCCGGATTTGAAGTAGGCAATTCAGTCAAATTATCTTCAATCCAGGCAGCTTCACCATAAATTTTCGATATTGTGAAATATACCCAACTCCTTAACCCCATCAACGCACCTTTAAAAACATTCAGGTCGAAATCATCAATGCTAGGATCGGTTTTCTGAACACGATCGATGTTAGCAAGGATTTCATTAACATTAATAATTGTTTGATAAAAAGTTGATGGATCGATGTAAGGATTAGAAGGAGATACTACGTGATTATTCAATTCGTGCATAAATGGATCTGAATTCTCAGTCACATCCATCATATCAGTAAATAATCCATCTATTAAAACCAAATTGGGCATTGCAACGGTTAATGGTGTAATGGCACCAAAAAGAGATAAATCGAGACCAATTGAATCTTTATAGTGCACATCGGGAGTGATTCGGGGCCCTGCTTTCACATCAAAGATCTCATCACAGGAGCTACATGCTAAAACAACTGCCAGCGAGGCAATTATCAGAAATATATTATTGCTTGATCTATTTTTCATTTTCATTTTTTTATTTGCCAGATGAAACTTATAAACGGTTAAAGATCTAATTTAACACCCAAAATAAACGACCTTGCATGTGGTGTTTTTCCATAATCGACACCCATATAAAATGGACTATTGGAATAATAAAACTCAGGATCGTTACCCGAATATTTTGTTAGTGTAAGTAAATTCGATGCTGTTAGATATACTTTAATGCCACTATACAATTTTGATTTAGGCAAATTATAACTAACCGTTAAATGTTTCAATTTCAGATACGATCCATCTTCAATCCAACGATTTGAAAATACTGTATTCCCGGTTGGGTCACCAAACGAAGTTCTGGGAAGCAAACCATCTTTGTTATTTTCCGACCAACTATCGAGTACGGTAATCATCTGGTTTCCATAAGAACTCATTGATTCGCCAATGAATCGGGTATAATTAAATATGTCGTTCCCAACAGAATAATTGAACACTGCTTTTATTTCCCAACTTTTAACGATAACCGAGGTGAACAATCCTCCAAAAATATCTGGATTAGGATTACCAATAATTGCTTTATCGTACTCATTTATAATACCATCGGCAGTACCATTTGGCCCACTTTGATCTTTAAAAATAATATCGCCAGCTTGCATAGGTATGCCGTTTGGCCCAATTACTTTATTTGCTTCTTCGTTGCTGTTATAAATACCGTTTGTTTGATAGCCATAAAATGAATTAATTGGATTATCGATAGCAGTTACAAATTCAGCTCCTCTAATGGGTGTAACCAGGTTTTTGGTTCCTGCTTCAATAAAATTCAATTCACTAATACTCGATTTCTGTGCAGTTGCAGTAGCACCAATGGTCCAAACAATATCCCCAAAGTTTTTCCGATAGTCAACCGCAAGCTCTACGCCCATATTTGTAAGCTTGCCTCCGTTATCGTAATATTCGGTATATCCATAAAATGGAGGCAGTTTCTGCTCAATAACTAAATTGTTGAGCATTGAATAATAAGCATCGAAATGAATATTTAACGTTTTTTGCATTGACGTTAAATCGGCACCAAAATTAATGGTTGATGTTTTTTCCAATTCAAGATTTTCATTTGGAATGGCCTCTCTAACTGGAACTCCTAACTCGGTTAGCCGTTTCTCAGTGTAATACAACTTTGAATAATCGTATATGCTACTATACATATTTCCACTTTGAGAATACGACAACCTAAGTTTTACATCATCGAATGTTTTATTGCCTGCCATAAATTCCTCAGAGCTTAATCTCCACGCTCCACCAATTGATGGGAAAATATTCATTCGGTTTTGATCGTTAACCGCCGAGTTTGCATCAACCGATATGTTTGCGTTTATGAAGTATTTATTTTGAATACTATAGTTGCCGTTTGCGAAATACGACATCCATAATAATTCTCTATTGTCGCCCAAACTTTTCCTTAAGTATTGATATTTACCTCCATTACCCAGATCTTTAAAATCATCGGAAGCAGTATTTAAGTCGATGGCATGATTATAACGATAGCTGTTTTTCATGTATCTAAATCCTGCTTGTACAGCAATAACTTGTCCGTCGCTCATTTTGTTATTGTAGTTTAAGGTTGCGTGATCTTGAACTGAGCGATATTCATAAACAAAATCAATTGGGCTATTTTCTTCCCTGATATCAACAGATACTACACCATCGTTTGGGATAAATATATTTTCCCTTGAATTATTGAAATTTAGTCCAACCAAATTAGTAATGTTCAAATGCGGTCCCAGCACGTAAACTCCCTTAATCGATGCTCCAAAATGGTAATTCCTACTTGAACCGGTTGCCGCCTGGATAAGTTTTACAGGGTTACTAACTCCAAATACACCTTCGTTATCTAAATAATCTAATACCTGACCTGTTTCTTTATCTCTAAAATAAGGAGACATTATAGGTGCTTTCAAAATTGAAGATAAGATTGGGCTACGCTGATATGTAGGGCCCAAATTTGGAATGTAAGTATCTGTAAGAGACAATTTAAAGATAGGTGCAACAGAAAATTTACTGGTAATGTTTACCATTCCGTTAATACGTAAATTAAACCTGTTGTAACCTGAGTTTTCGTAAGGTCCTTCGTGGTTTGTTATGCCTGTTGAAATATTATATGTTGCAATATCGTCGCCTCCTTTAAGGAAGATGTGATATTTCTGTAAAATTCCCGGCGAGTAAATTTCCTTTTGCCAATCGGTATTATTATCGTATTTGTATCGGTCTTCGCCTTCGCCATACAGCCAGGGTTTACTAATTCTCATACTTTCTTCAGTAAAACCCTGTGTTGCCAATATGCCTTTATAATAATCGGTAAACTGAGTATTATTCAACAAGCTTTGTTGTTTTGGCAACAAAGAGACTCCAGCCGAACCCGTGAACTTAATTAATGTACTTGCCTCACTTTTTTGTTCCGTATTTACTAATATAACCCCATTTGAAGATGCAGAACCAAAATGAGAATCGCCGTTTTTCAGTACGGTAATGTCTGCAATATCCTCAACATCTACTATTTCAAAAGGATTCAATGTAAAACCTTCAATAGAACTTTGATTGGCATAATTATAGTCATGAATCACCCCATCAATGATCAGAAGAGGTTCACTTCGGCCATAAATTGAATGGACTCCCCTCATGTATAAAGCCGATTTACTTCCTGGCATTCCAGAGTGGTTTGTAACATTTAAACCAGGAACTATTCCTTGTAATGCCTGATCGAAAGACGTAATGTTATTTAATGACATTTCATCATTCGATATTGTACCAGTTGAATAAATTTCATCCTTTAGAATAGATTGCCCTAATGGTTTATTGAAAGCTTTGTCGATCGATTTAAATCGAACAGGCACCAAACTGATCGTTACAAATTCACGTCCATTAATAAATATTTGCCTTTTGTGATACCCCGGCAAATTAATAGATAACTCGGAATTTTTGTTTGGCACAGAGATGGTGAATTCTCCTTTCTCGTTAGTATCAGTAATCTTACCGGTGGCAGTAGACGAAATAGTTACTTGCGATAAAGGTTTTTTCGTGCCCGATTCGGTAATTATTCCGGTTACCACAACAGAAGTAGATTGAGCAAAACTATGATGTATTCCAACGCTAAAAATCAGTAATAGCGCTATATAGCATGTATGTTGTATTTTCCTTGTCATTACAAAGTAGTTTAGTTTAAGTTTATTTTGCAACTGGAGTAAGAATAATTGTATCCCAGAATAATGTTCCAAAATTCAGACTTACAATTTTAATTGTATGTTCTTCGGTTTTATCCCAAGAAAAAGTACCCAGAGTTTCACGTGCAGCATCAGCGCTTAATACCGTTGCGGTTTTCACACCATCAACATAAACATCATAATCGAGCCAATTATTCCAAACATATAATGAAAGATTATAATCACCTTTCATTACTTTGGGCATTGTTACTTCTATCCAGAAGAATCCAATCATATTCAAGCAATCGTCGTTAATATTTCCACCTTGACCCGGCTTATAATAATATTGCAAATAGTCGCCTTCCCATTTAATTTTAGAGAATGTATTCTGACCATCAGACCATTTCATGTAATATTGCCCATAATAATCGCCTTGTTTTAAATCGAAGAAGTTGGTAGTTTCAAACTCAATTTTTGACATTTCGGGCTGAATAACAGGCAATAGATCTTTCAAAGAGTGGATTGCACCGTTTTTTGTTGGCACATTTGATTTTTCAACAAAAGCACCAACATATTCTTTTTTCATTCTATCAAAGTTGAATTTATAGTCGTTGGTTGCTTCAATGGCTACATTGTTATTGAAGGATAAGATTGGGTAATTTTTTCTTTGCCCAAATTCATTTAAGAAATAAGCACCATCTAAACAATGATATTCGATAAACTGGTAAAAGCCATTATCAACAAACCTTATGCTATCTGGAGCATCGGTAAACTTGGCTATTACGTCATCAATGGAATACATTCCGTAACGATTAAAAATAGTATCGGCAACAGCTAGCAAGGTGAAATAAGTACGCGCAGGCTTGTTACCGAAATTGAATTCAATCACATTCAATGTGTCCTTTATTCCAGTAACTTCCAGTCCTTTCGCAAATATTGAATAATCGGGGTTTTCTTTAATGGTTTCATAAATACTCTTGGTAAGGGGCTCAATTAAAGCATCAACTTCGTGAATAACACCATTTTCTAATTCGATATCGCGTTTTGTAATCCTAGCAATATTGTTTATAATAATTTCGGAACCCTCAAATCGAGTAGCCATTTTGTCTCCCAATATGTTTGTTTCTCGAATGGCACCTTCTTGAATATCAGTAGTTGCCACATGAATTCTCAGGATATGATTTTTCACAATATCCATTTGATCTTTCTCATCGATATCAGAAACAGAAGCAAGGCCTTTTTTCTTCAAGAAATTATCAACCGCTTCGTTGGTTGGCAAAAAAAGCGTAAACGGGCCTCGAACACTCAACAAACTGTTTTGCCGGGTATTTTCTAAAAGTTCGTAAAACTTCGAGTATTTCTGATCAAAACTATCAACATATTCAGCAATTACGAAGTCCTCAATGTCAACAGGTGTTTGAGGTGGTTCAATACAACCGTTAAATATGGCTATGAATAAAAGAAGAAATATACTTCTTTCAATTATTGGAAATTTAATATATCGTTTCATTCGTATATATCTGTATTAAGTTATTGTTTATCATTTGGTTCAAAAACCGTTCCTTCGAACATCGATACCTCCACTCATGGAACTCACAGAAATTAAACATATCCTTGTTAGCTCTGGTGATCTCCGATTGTGTCCGTCAGCCATGTTCGTCAGCCATGTTCGTTTCATAACATTCTTATTTTTCACCTATCGTAAAATGGATTTTGTTCTAAATTTTGATTCGATAAAAGGTCGCCTTTCGGAATTGGAAGGTAGTAACTCATTGTATCTACGACTTTTGTTCTTAAAACAGCCACCTGTTTAACATCATCGGCAGTGGCCAAAATCATATTAATAATAAACTGTTTGTTTTTAAATCCGTCTCTTTTACCATACCTAAGTACGTCGAACCAACGCTTCCCTTCAAGTGCAAATTCTCTTGCTTTTTCTTCTAAAATAAAATCTCTTAAAGCCTCTCTTTCAAAGATATTAGTATAGCTAGTGGATGCTCTTTCGGCAGTAAGTCTCACTAAATCATTTGCTTCTGCAAGTCTATTAAGTTCGGTTAATGCTTCGGCCTTAATCAAAAGGACATCAGCATATCTGTAATAAATAAAATTTGCATCTCGCTGATTAAACTCTCTGGTAACTCTACTGTTAACGTCAACACCTTTATATTTCCAAAGAGGTCTTTTTGAGCCAATTGATCTCATATCGGTTTTTTGGAAAATATGATCCATTGTCACACTGTTCATTTTTAGGTATGTCGATGTACTTTCTATTGGCAATAAATTATTATATAAAGGGTTTTCCTGACCTTCAAGTGCATCATCAAATTGAATTTCGAAAATACTTTCGCTCATTGAATTGCCAGGATAATACAATTGAAACCAATCGTTTGTATTCAATAACGAAAACTTACCGGTATTAATTACTGAGTCGCAATAACTGACAGCATTGCTGTATTGCTCATTCCAAAGATACACATCGGCCAAAAGTGCCATGATTGAATATTTATTGGCGCGCCCCTTGTAATATTCAGGTTTCCCACTAAACTCGTCAGTATAAGCAAGGTCTTTTGCTTTGAGCAAATCTTCAATAATTTGATTAATTACTTCCTGTTCAGTACTTTTTGGCCTATATAAGTCGCCCTGATCTGAAACCGATGCCTCGGTAACCAACGGCACTTCTTTCCATAACCGAACCAGATAAAAATAACTTAAGGCACGTATGAATAAACACTCTGAATCGTATGCCTGCTTCATTCTTGGAGTAAAAGATTCATCGTTCTCAACCACCTGATCGGCAAAATACATAAAGGTATTAGCCAGATTAATAGCCTTATAGTATGAACCCCATGTAATTTTTGAATTTGAAGTACTGATGTCCGTTTTTTGAATTGAGGCATATTCTGCGAAATTAGTACCGCCAATAACTATCATATCGCCGCGCAATTCGCCCCATATAAAAGATTCGAGAGAAGCATCTCTAAATGCATCATAAGCAGCTGCTAAAGCGCCATCGGCATCATCTTTTTTCTTCCAGAATTTTTCCTTTATCAGATCGTTCTCGGGCACGAGCGACAACCAGTCGGTACAAGAAGGCATTATATATACCAACAACAATAGTACTACGACGTATTTTGAATTTGTTATTATCCTTTTCATTGAATAAATAATTAAAAATTAAAATGAGACAGTAACTCCAAACATTATCCTCTTACTTGGCGGAGTTTTACTAGTATCTCGCGGAAGCTGATCGGGCCTGGAAGGCGGAGCCACATCAGGATCCTGTCCAGAATAATTTGTCCATGTAAAAAGGTTATACGCGGTTGCATATACCTTTATATCACTTAAAGTGAGCTTAGTACAAAGTTGTTTAGGTACGATATAACTAATTGATGCCGATTTCAATCGGATAAATGATCCATCTTCAACAAATCGGTCAGATCCTAACCAGTTATAACCTTCGTTATAAAGAGCTCTTGGCATAAAAGTCGAGTCGCCATCTCTTCGCCAACGCCAGTTGGTTGCCAAACTCTGGTTATTATAACCATACATGTTTTCGGTCTCAATTTTTGTCTGGTTAATGATTTTTTGACCAACCTTGTAATGGAAAAAAGTATTAAGAATGAAATTTCTATACTTAATACGGAAACCTGTTCCGCCCATTAAAACTGGGTTCAAATCGCCGAGGTAATCAATATCTAATTCATTGATCACACCATCGTAATTAACATCCAAATACTTTGCGTCTCCACCTTCAAACTTCACACCGGCAGATCCGCCATGAATCATAGTCATAGGTGTTTCCCCGTCGGGGCTCATAATGTATTCGCCATATTGATCTCTCACATAGGCATCTTCGTCGGTAGTATATACTCCAAGAAAACGGTATCCATAAAAACCTCCAAGAGGTTTACCTTTTTGAACTTTAATTTTATACTCTCCATTATTGAGCATATCACCTCGCTCCAAACTATAGTTTTCAGGAACATCAATAACAATGTTTTCGTTTCTTGAAGAGTTAAAGTTCACACTTAGTTCAAAAATCTTATTTTTAATAATTGTGTAGTCGATCATTAATTCAAGTCCTTGGTTAACCATTTCGCCATTGTTCTGATTAATTGAAGAGAAACCAGTTGAACTTGGAATTCCTGAATTTTCGAAATATAAATCAAGTGTTCTTTTTCGGTAAGCATCAAATTCAATATTCAATCTATTATCAAGGCCATAAAAACTAAATCCGAGGTTGGTTTGGTCAATGGTTTCCCATTTCAAACTAGTTAACTCAACGCCATTGGGTTTAACCCCCTGAAGGTCTAAATAAGAAATACTTGAACCCGCGGAATAAGTATTGAAGTATAGATAATTGCCTCTGGGCGAATTTCCACTTTGCCCCCAACTTCCTCGTATTTTTAAGTCGTCAATAAATCCTATCGATTTCATAAATGGTTCTTCAGATATTCTCCATGCTAAAGATGTTGTTGGGAATACGCCCCAACGTGCATCTTTACTGAATTTTGAATTTCCTTCGATTTTAGCACCTACCATTAAAATGTATTTGTCTTTAAACTTATAGTTACCCGTTAAAAACATTCCCATAGAACGAAATTCAGAATGACCTGCACCAAAAGAGTTTAAGTGTTTATCGCCAAAGGCATCCTGACTAGAAGGAGACATTGATAAACTTGTTTCTGTTCCAAATGTACGTTCTACTGTTTCCTCGGTGTCAAATCGGGCCAAACCAACAAAATCGTGGCCATTATTAAGCTTTGGTGTATAAACCAATTGACTCATAGTGTAAATTGAACTCTTTTTTTGAAAGTCAATACTACTTCTATTTGTTAAAGTTGATTCATAAATGTACCCAATGGCTTCATAAGGTAAAAACTTGTTGGTTTTGCTATCGAAAATATCTAAGGTAACAGTTGAGCTAAGTATTAATTCGGGTATAACTGTATAACGAAGTGTAAATAAGGCACGTGTATTGTCTTTAATGACATTCTGAACAGCTAAATTAACAAAGGCAACCGGATTATAACATTCTGAAGCAGTACCTTGTAATGTCGAAGCTGGAGTAAAGTACTTATCGTACACATTATTTGCCGAGTCGCGGTAAAAAACAGATAAGTTTGGCATTTTTTTATAGGCCACCGACCTTGGATCTGGTTTACCAAAGCCCATATTGTAATTTTCATCCTGGTCATAACGGGTATACATTACGTCTGTTTGAAACTGCAACTTTGTAGATAAATCATAATCGAGAGAACTCTGTATGCTAATCTTCTGCAAGCCTGTTCCAATTGTAGTACCCGTTTCGTTTTGGAGACCAAGAGACAATTTGTATAATGTTTTTTCGCCACCACCCCGAACGCCAAAACTATGTTGAGTTGTTTTGGATAGTTGGGTAATTTCTTTAATCCATTTTGTGTCTTGCGAGTAATTGTTGTATTGTTCCCATTCAGGGTCAAAAGCAATCTCGGGATCAGAAAATGCATTTCGGTCAACATTAAAATGTTCTTCTGTTATTAACCGTGCATAACCTGCACCATCAAGCATCGGAATTGTTTCAGGCTCTTTACCAATAGTTTTTTTGTAGGTATATTCAAATTTTGGTTTCGATCTAACACCACGTTTTGTTCTGATCATCAAAACGCCATTTGAAGCCTTTGATCCCCACACTGCGGTTGATGCAGCATCTTTTAACACTTCAATAGATTCAATGTCTTCTGGAGTAACATCAATTAAACTACCAAATTGCTCAATGTCGGCACTTTGTAAATCGACACCGTTAAAATTCGCATCATAAGGAATGCCATTAACTACAATTAAAGGGTTATTATTTGCATTAAGGGTAGAAGTGCCTCGAATACGAATATTCATTCCAGCACCAGGGTCGCCCGACATAGCAGTAATGTCAACATTTCCCATTCGGCCTTGCAACATCTCTTCAACAGTTGTGTTTTGAACAGATTCCAACCCTTTAAACTCCATGCGTGTAATTGCGGTAGCCCGGTCACGAACTTTAGTAACGCCATCGTTACTAATCAATTCAGCTCTAACAACTATATCATCAATGCTTTGGCTTTCGCTTTCGAGCTCAATATTAACAGTAGTTTGGCTACCAATAGTAAAAGTTAATTTTTTATAACTAATGAATGATGCTTGAATTGAATTACTTACATCTTTAACTTTTAAAACATAGGTTCCGTTTATGTCTGTTACAGTTCCAGAAACAAACCTGCCATTTTTATCAATTTCAACCACATTTACAAACGACAATGCCTCTTTTGTAATCTTGTCGGTAACCTTACCTTTAAGAATTACAGATGTTTGCGCATAAATGATATTTGAAATTGTTAATAGTAAGCAAACGATTCCTGTTAGAAGTATACTTTTTTTCATCCGTAAATAGTTTGTTTTTTTAGTAGTCGGATGGAACTCACATGGCTCATTTTGGCTAACGCCAATTATTAATTCATGTGCGTTTATGATTGACTGCAAACATGTTCGTTTCATAATCTAAAAGGTTGTCAAATTAGGTTTAGACATAGTTAATGGCGACGATATTTTATGTATTACACCTCTGGTTACCAAATTGTTGGCATTGATGTGTTTTACATTAACAGTTCGACCAGATAAATCAATTACTGAAAGGCTGTTTTTACTATTGTTAACAGTGAGTTTTGCGTAAATAGTACCTAATTCAGT
>CAZRXT010000001.1:11924-13132 GCA_964604035.1 uncultured Prolixibacteraceae bacterium
TTATTTTTAATTGCCGTAGTTACTTTTGGAGTTGTTCCCTCAAATTTATTGTAACCAGCCATTATTGAATTGTTGTTATAGTAAGCAAAATTTTTCGATTGCATCTGAATAAAGCCTTCTCCGCTCAAATCTGAAATTTCGCCACTATAAATATGATCAAGAACAAAATTACTTAATAGATCCGCATTAATTCTTACCCACAATCCGTCTGTACCCTTATATTGCAAAATATTTTTGTCGGTATTATACCTAATATTATTTGCTTCCATTTGTTCATTTGTAAGAGCAAATAGGGTTACTTTCTGCTCATCGTCCGACAACATGGACATAAAGCCAGCAGTGTTCACCGCATATAAAAAGGTTGAGTAATTTTTATCAAAAAACAACTTTCCAGGAACTGTTGTAAAAACGTTTGGTTCAAACACTTTAGTCGTTCCATATACAAGTCCATTACTGCACATGTGAGCAGAAACAATATCGTTCCTGTTTACTACATCTCTATCGCCATAAGAATTAAAATATGTTTTTTCAATTTTAGAAATCAAGCAAAGCTGACGGGCAATTTGAGTTTGAATTAAATATTCTAAAGTTATTTCAGGAACGCTATCTAATGATTCATAGGTATTTAAAATATTTTCATTGAGATATTTATTCAATGTTTCATCTGTAGGCACAAAAGCAGTATACATTTCCTTCAACCTACGTTCACCATCGCCAAACGGACCACCCTCAACAGCCAAATCCATTATTTTTGAATATGTTTTTTTATACATTTTAACTTTGTCCGATTCACGCGTTTTACCATAATTGTACTTTGCAAAGCGTTGCATTATATCATAAAACACGGTAAACTCATCACCTTTATCACGAAGGTATTCATCGATATTTGGCATTGGAGGAATCACTCTATCCAAATAATAAATGAATCCATTTGCGGTGCGAACTTCAGCTTTTGTAACCATGGCTGAATGAATATTTAAATTGTTGCCCCATTTACTGTCGGGGTACATAAATAAATAATCTGACCCATCGGCTGCCCCAAAGTAGTCTTCAAAATAATCGGTAGAAAAAATTGGTATTAATTTGTTGTCGCTATATGTCAACATTTCTTTACCCGCATAGGTCTTATGATACTTAGGGATCTCGATTTTTGGCAATGACTGAGAACTAATACTTTTTCGGAAAAATAGAGCGGCATATTCTCCTTT
>CAZRXT010000001.1:13232-25731 GCA_964604035.1 uncultured Prolixibacteraceae bacterium
TGGTGTAACGGTTTAAGCTGTCTCCTTCTAACATTTCAATACTAGAACCGCCCAACCAAGGGGGTGTTTCGAAAATTTCCTTTCCTTGAGGCCACTCACTTTCTTCCTTTTCGCAACTGTACATACACAAAAAACAGAATGCAATAATCGGAAGGATTATCCATTTAACAGTTAGGTTTATTGATTTCATTTATTAGGTTTAATAATTCTTGATTTTAGATTCCATGAAGGTAGATTCTTTCACTATTCAATGCCTTCAATTTTAGATAATCATCATGCAAATTCGGATATAAAATCAACAAAAATTAAACATTTATAAGGGCATGTAGTAGCCGAATCTAAGACAAACAAAGTTCTATAACAATATTATTTTCAGAGATATTACCAACAAAAACAGACCTAAACTGGCGCATAATTGCGTTTCGATACCAAAAGTGATTGCTAAATAACATTATTTAGGGTTTTTTCACAATTGAAGATTAAAGGTGTAATTGAGCAATAAAATAGAGTAAAAATCAAATCTTAAACAACCGCTTGCCAACACCGAATGATTCATGCCGCAACGAGCTATAAACAAGCTAATGTTGCCACAGCTAAAAGACATTTAATAAAAGAAATCTAATTAATTGTGTATTTTTATGCAAACGATGCTAAATCTTTGCTACAAATACTACTCTAAGCTACTTGTGTTCAGCCTGCTGATTGCCCAAGTTGCTTTTTTACGGGCACAAGATACCCCTCAGCTTTTCAATAACCTGAAAGTTCGTGATGGACTTCCGGTAAACGAAATTTTTACCATCAACCAAGATTCTACAGGGTTCATGTGGTTTGGCACCATCAACGGTTTTGTTCGTTACGATGGCTACGAGATGAAAGTTTTAAGGCACGACGGCACAACTGAAATTGCCCTACCCGATAACCAGATTACCTCAATTGAAAAAGATAACCACAGCGGATTATGGATTGGCTGCTACGAAGGCCTTATTCACTACGAAACCAAAACGGGAATTAGTAAACTGATAGACCTTGGGGCTACCCGCGAAGTTAGAAGCCTGCTAACACAAAACGACTCAACACTTTGGATAGGCACTTCAGAAGGTCTTTTCAAACTGAATACCAACACATTCGATTACAAAATATACAATCAACAAAATTCAAAACTAGGCTCAAACATTATCCGTTCGCTTTATATCGATTCTGACCAGAAAATTTGGATAGGTACATTTAACGGATTAAACGCAATTACCCCAACTGGCGAAATGCTTTATTTTGAGCTAAAGGGAAGTTATAAACCCGAGTTGAAGAACAATTTAATCCTTGATATTCAACCCTATTCAAAAAGCGACGATTCATTTCTGTGGATTGGCTCTGAAACCGGATTGGTACTTTTCAACCGAAAAAACCATCAAACGCAGGTTTTTAACACACTGAATTCGGGGTTCGAAAACGAAGTTGTAAAATGTATTTTACCTTTAAAACCCGGCCAAGTATACTTTGGCACCGACTTTGGCTTCTACTTTTTCGACTCGCGTACAAAAGAAATCCAGACCTCGACCCACGATCCATTCAACAACTACTCGCTTGCCAACAACGTTGTTTGGGACATCTTTCAGGACAATTCGGGAATAATTTGGTTGGCTACAGCTAACGGCATCAGCCAGTTAAATGCAAACCAAAGCATGTTCCACTTTACACCTGTTTACAATCAGGTTGGAAATAACCTTGTTGGAAATCAGGTTAACGATATTTATGCCGACAAAAATGAAACCATTTGGCTAGCAACAAAAAAAGGGGTTGTAGCGATAGGGAAATTTGGCGATAAAAAAACTTTTACTGCCGACAAAAGCGAACGCAAGCCACTGGTTATGAACAATATAAACACCATTACTGGAGACAACCGTGGGCGAATTTGGATTGGAAGTGCAGGCGGAATCAATGTTTGGGATGAACAGAACAAACAGATGTACACCATTACTGCCGATTTCGATTTAAATAAAGGGCTAAGGTCAAACTACATCAGTGCATTCATTACCCCATCCGACGGTTCGTTCTGGGTGCTTACCTGGGGCGGTGGAATGTACAAGGCAAAAGGCGATTTTTCGAATGTCGACAAGATCTTCTTTGAATACGTAGCCGACTTCAATACAAATATTTCCACTTCGGACAAAAAGAAAATATGGCTGCGGAACGAAAATAAAACGTTTACAATTGACTTGTCGACCATGCAGATTTCGGAAAGCGAAAAGCTTGATAACTATATTAATGGTAAAGAAGTAACCGCGCTCCAAATTACATCGAAAGGAGATTTGTGGGTCGCACTCAACAATCAACTTGTAAAATACAACACCAGTTCGGGCGATATATCATCGTATGAAATTTTCACCGGAAAAGAGAGCCAAATCAATAACATGAACGAAGACCAGAACGGCGATATCTGGGGCACAACACTAACATCAATTTTCAAATTTTCTGTAAATACCGGACAAACCGAATCGTTTCCAATGAACAAAGGTATTCCTCTTGATATCTTTCTCAGGCAAAGTAATGGACAATCGCGAAACGGTAATTTGTATTTTGGCGGGAACGATGGCTTCATCTGGTTTAACCCGAAAGAGATAAGCAAAAATTCGTTCTGCCCAAAAACCATCATTTCAAGTTTCAAGGTAAACAACAAGCAAATCAATACATTCCAAGAGCTAAACCGACGAAACAAATCGAACAAACTCATTTCGTTCTTCGATAAGGTAATTCTGAATTACGAACAACATTCAATAAGCATAGGGTTTTCATCGCTCCATTTTGGCGATCCTTACCGGAACTTATACGCCTACAAACTTGATGGTTACGACAAAGACTGGAACTACACCACAGGATTTCAGAATTTTGCGACCTACTCGAATCTATCGCCCGACACATACACATTTATTGTAAAAGGCACCAACAACGACGGGGTTTGGTTCGATAACCCGGCTACATTAAAAATTACTATAAAACCACCCGTATGGGCAAGTGCTTGGGCTGTTGTAATTTATATTGTATTGCTTCAAATAATACTATGGATGCTTTTCATCACTTATCGCAATAAAGTGAAGTATCGATCTGAAATTAATGCCATTACGGTTGAAAAAGAGAAAAACGAAGAGCTGGCTTTGGCAAAACAACAGTTTTTTACAAACATATCGCACGAATTCCGCACCCCATTAAACCTGATTATGGGGCCGGTACAAACCGTACTGAATAACTACAACATCGATCCGAATGCTCAGAAATTACTGCAAATGGTTTCTAAAAACTCGCGCCGGTTGCTTTCGTTGGTTAATCAACTGCTCGACATCAGGAAAATAGAGAACAAAACGTTGAAACTAAACCTTCAACCGATTGAAATTGTGGCATTCAGCCGCGAGCAAATCGACCTGTTTGTAGATTTGGCCTCGAATAAAAAGATTGAAATACAATTCGAAGCTCCCGAGTCTGAAACACAGATTATTATTGATCCCGTAAAGTTGGAATCAATAATACAAAACCTGCTTTCGAATGCCTTCAAGTTTACGCCCGAGAGTGGCAAAATTCATTTCAAACTTCAATTTACCGATCAACAACAAATGCTACTGTCGGTTTCAGATACCGGAACAGGAATAGATTCGGAAGAACAACCCCAACTATTCAATCGGTTCTATCAGGGTAACAATTCGTTGGAAAAGCAAACAGGATATGGCATTGGCCTCAACCTTGCCAAAGAGTATTGCGAACTGATGAACGGAAAAATTTGGTTTGAAAGCCAGCTTGGCGAAGGAACTACGTTTTATGTTGAAATACCTGTTAAAGATTGTGCGGCTCCTGAAAATCAGAAATTAATTACCGTACAAACAATTACAACAAACGAAACGGCTGATGAAAATAAGAAAACGTCGGGTAAGATTGGTCGCAGCACTCTTTCAACTCTTTTGCTTGTCGATGACCACCCCGACACAATTGAGTTTATTAAGATTAGCTTGGCCGGAAAATATAATTTTGTTTCGGCAGCAAACGGAAAAGAGGCACTAAAAATATTGGATAAACAGAAGATCGACCTGATAGTTAGCGATGTGATGATGCCTGAAATTGACGGCCTTACGCTTTGCGAACAGGTAAAAGGAAACCCCAAATTCTCGGCTATCCCAATCATACTGCTCACTGCTTTAACGATGGCCACCAACCAAATAAAAGGAATCCGTGCCGGTGCCGACGACTACCTAACAAAACCTTTCGACACCGATTTGCTCGAAGCCCGAATCGAAAGCCTGCTTTATCGCAGCCAAAAAGTAGACGATTACATCAAACAAAAAATGATTGTTGAAAATCAGGAAGTTGAAATAGAATCGTATAACGAAAAACTGTTACAAGAGGCAATAAAATACATCAACCAGCATATAAACGACAGCGAAATCAACATCGACAAGATGTGCAAAGCCATAGGGGTTAGCCATTCGAGCCTCTACCGTAAATTGAAAACCCAAACCGGGCTAACCCTGAACGAACTCATCCGTCAGGTAAAACTAAAGAAAGCAGCCCAAATGATTAAGACCGGCAAGTACAGCATCTCCGAAATAATGGACGAAACAGGTTTTACCAATCACTCGTACTTTGCCAAATGTTTTAAGAACGAATATGGGATGTCGCCAAGAGAATTTGCCGAGAAAAAATAAGAAGTAAATAACTCTTTTTGATGAGTTATATTTTCATACAAATTCGTATTCAGATCTCTTTCACCCGTTCTTTACTCAATTGCATATATCTACAATGAATCAAAAACTTAGATTCTATCAATGTCGATTTTGTTTTCATATCTGACCAATATTTTTTGAAAAAAATCTAATCAATATCCAAACGTGTTGAATTAGAACTCATGATTGACTGCCGTATAAAATAAATTTGGCATCAACTAATTGAATAACGAAATGGAAAGAGATAAATTAAAACTGATGCAACAACGAATAGTCCTCTTAAGCATCGGAGCTTTTTTACTAATTGCGTTTTTGATATTTCTTTTCATCTATTTCTAATTTTAAACCAATATTCTTTAAACCGAATAAAATTGTTATGAAAAGTAAATTATTTATTTGTCTGATTTTGATCTTTTACGGAATTGGCACCTTAAAAGCTCAAACAACAGCAGTCTCGGGCAACGTGAAAAACAGTGCCGGAGAGCCACTGCCCGGAGTTACAGTTTTGGAAAAAGGCACAACAAATGGACTAACAACCAATGTTGACGGGAATTTTACCATTCAGGTAAACCCAAAATCTACACTTATTTTTTCTTTCATTGGTTACAATCCAATTGAAGAAGCAATCAATAACAGGAAAACAATTTCTGTGACATTACAGGAGAGTGTTGTTGGACTGGAAGAAGTAGTGGCCATCGGATATGGATCGGCCCGAAAAAAAGACATAACAGGAGCCGTATCGACTGTGGGCTCGGGCGAGTTTCAAAAAGGATCGGTTTCGAATGCCGAGCAACTGATTGCCAACAAAATACCCGGAGTTCAGGTGATACCAACAAGTGGTCAGCCTGGTGCAGGAAGTTCATTTCTTATCCGCGGTGGCGCATCGCTGAATGCCAGCAACGACCCGCTGATTGTTATTGATGGTGTTCCGGTTGAAGGTTGGGGCGACGGAGCTGGCTTTCTTAGCTCACTGAACCCTAACGATATAGAATCGTTCAGCGTTCTGAAAGATGCTTCGGCATCGGCAATTTATGGTTCAAGAGCATCAAATGGTGTTATTCTTATCACAACAAGAAAAGGACAAACCGGCAAACTAAAAATTGCAGTATCAAGCAAATCGTCTATCTATCAGTTAAAAGATAAAGTATCGGTATTATCGGCTGATCAGTTCAGAGAAGTTGCTCAACTTGCGGCCAATTATTCGGGAAAAACATTAGAATCGTTGGGATTAGGCACGGCCTCAACCGACTGGCAAGACGAAATATACCAAATGGCTTTCAGCACCGACAACAACCTAAGTATTAGCGGAGGAATAAAAAACTTACCTTACCGGTTATCGGTTGGATACATGAATCAGGATGGTATTCTTAAAACCAGTAATTACGAAAGGGTTACTGCAATATTAAACATCAACCCGGTTCTTCTCGACGAACATTTGAAAGTAAACATCAACTTAAAAGGTTCGCTGGAAAACGAACGCTATGCCGATAAACGGGCAATTACAAGTGCTATCAGTTTTGACCCAACACAACCAGTAAAAACCGAAACTTCGAACTATGGAGGTTACTTTGAGTACGAAGCTTATGCCTCGAACCCTGCCAACCTTCACGGCCACTTAAACCCAGTAGGAATGCTCGAACAAATTAATTCAACAGGCAATGCGTTAAGAAGTATTGGCAATATTCAACTCGATTATAAAGTACATTCCTTTGAAGATTTACATGTAAATATTAACACAGGTTACGATATGGCGCGGTCGAAAAGCAGCTACATTGCACCAGAAACAGCTTTTGAACAGAACGTTGCATTGGGAAGTGTTTACAAAGCCGACCCCGAGAAAGAAGTTTCAAACCTCTATTTCGAATCGTATCTGAATTACGTAAAAGATATTGAATCGATTGATAGCCGTATCGACGCAATGGTCGGATACTCGTACAACGATTTCCTTACCACCAATTACTACTATCCAACTTACAATGCTTTTGGCGTAGAACAACCAAACTCTGCCCCTACTTATGCTTACGACAAACCACGCCATACGCTTATTTCGGTTTATGCGCGCCTCAACTACTTTTTCAAAGACAAGTATTTGCTAACAGCAACACTTCGCGACGATGCCTCTTCACGTTTCTCGGAAAGTAACCGTTGGGGATTGTTCCCATCGCTGGCTTTTGCATGGAAAATTAAAGAAGAGTCGTTCCTGAAAAACGTAAAATCGATTTCAGATTTGAAATTAAGGATTGGTTACGGAGTTACCGGTCAACAAGATGGAATTGGAAATTACGACTACATTCCTATTTACACACAAGGCGATGCCACCGAACAGTATTTAATCGGCACCAAACCTTACTTGCGCGCCGTACCTTCGGCTTCCGACAGAAACCGGAAATGGGAGCAAACAGCAACCAGCAACATTGGCATCGACTGGGGATTTTTCGACAACCGTTTATCGGGTAGCATTGATGCTTATCTGAAACAAACTTCCGACATGCTGAACACCGTTAATGTACCTCTGGGAACCGACTTTACAAGCTCCATTACAAAGAATATTGGTAGTATGGAAAACCGAGGTATTGAATTGACAGTGAAAGCCGAACCGGTAAAGGCCAAAGACCTTTCATGGAATTTAGGCCTCAACCTAACCTACAACGAAAATGAGATCACCAACCTTTCGATGACTGGCGACAGTACGGTAGGATTAACTTCAGGAAACTACATGGTTAACACTGTTGGTTCAAGCCGAAATACATTCTACTTGTACCATCAGGTGTACGATACCGATGGAAGCCCGCTCGAAGATGTGATGCTCGACGTAAACAACGATGGGGTAATTAACGACAGCGACCGTTACCGTTCGAAAAGTTCAATACCAAAATTTGTTATGGGTTTCAATACCGACCTGACGTATAAAAATTTGATAGCATCGGTTGCATGCCACGCTAACTTAGGGCACTACATTTTCTATAACCCAAGCAGCAACTTGGCCTCAATATACAGTGGAATAGTTCCTTACAACCTGAACACAGCTTATTACGATACTGAATTCAAGTTTACGACCGATCAGGCACAAGGGTACAGCGACTATTATCTGCAAAACGCTTCGTTCTTAAAAATCGACAACATTAGTCTGGCCTACAATTTCAAGAACATCTTTAAAAGCTTCAGCTCTAATGCAAATTTGAACATAAGTGCTTCGGTTCAGAATGTATTTACCTTCACCAACTACAAGGGACAAGATCCTGAAACAAGTGGTTATACAGACGAAACATTCGAAACCAACGAATTCACAAGCTCAAGTGGCAGCACTTTCGGGGTCGATTTCGGAGGCCACTATCCAGTACCACGCATCTTCACCCTTGGGTTATCTCTCGATTTTTAAGAATTTGTAACACGTAAAAGAATTTACTATGAAACGAATAAATAGCATTGCAGGAATCCTCTTACTTCTGGTATTTCTGTTTTCGTGCACCGACGATTTGAACAGGGTTCCAACCAACGGAACCAGCAGCGACATACAATACAACTCACTCGATGGATACAAACAAAGTCTTGTAACCATCTATGCAACACTAATATCCTATTCCGACGACATTGACGGTAAAACCAATTTCCTAAGGAATTACTGGAACATGCAAGAGTTAACCACCGACGAAGCCGTTTCGACATGGGACGATCAAGGGATACTTTCATACCACATTTTCAACTGGACTGCCGACAATGTTGCTTCGGGAAGAGTTTACAACGAATTGATGTACAACATTACCCTTTGCAACAACTACCTTATCGAATCGTCAGAAGCAAACCTCTCGAAGCGCGGGATAACAGGTTTGGATGCCGAAACCGTTAAGGAATTTGTTGCCGAAGCTCGTTTTATGAGGGCCTATTACTACTGGATAATGATGGATTTATATGCAAACCCACCGTTCGCAACAGAAGAGACATTAGCCGCCGGCTACGTTCCAAAACAAATTAAACGTGCCGATCTGTTTTCTTACATCGAATCGGAATTGAAAGCTATTGAACCAGTATTGGCTGAACCAAAATCGAACGAATATGGCCGTGCCGACCAAGCTGCTTGCTGGTCGTTGCTTGCCCGTTTGTACCTGAATGCCGAAGTTTACACTGCAACTGCAAAATATACCGAAGCAATCACCTTCAGCAAAAAAGTAATCGAAGCCGGGTATTCGCTCGAAAACAATTACAACTGGTTGATGCTAGCCGACAATTACCTCAACACCAACGAATTCATTTTCACAATTAATTACGACAACACAACCGAAATTACTTGGGGCGGAACCAATTACATTGCTTTGGGTGCTGCAGGTGTTACTGCCGAAGTTAACGGCATGAGCAGCTCGTGGAGTTCTCTCCGCATGACACAGTCGATCCCTGCCCTATTCCCATCAGCAGACACAACAATTGATAAACGTGGAGAATTCTGGACTACAGGTCAAAATTTAGAAGTGAAAGATCTTGGAACTTCAATCGATGGATACTCAAGCTACAAATACCGTAACCTGAATAGAGATGGCAGTGCTCCTGTACAGAACAACACCTACAACAACATTTGCGATGTCGATTTTCCAATCTTCCGTTTATCAGAGATTTATCTCATCTATGCCGAAGCAGTTCTCCGCGGAGGTTCGGGTGGCGACGCAACAACAGCACTTTCGTTCATCAACAAAATAAGGGGAAGAGCTTATGCCAACGATCCAAGCAGCACATTGGGAAATATTTCGTCGTCGGAATTGACCCTCGATTTTATTCTCGATGAACGCGCCCGCGAACTGTATTGGGAAGCACATCGCCGTACCGACTTGATTCGTTATAACAAGTTAACTACCGGCGACTACCTTTGGGCTTGGAAAGGCGGAGTAAAAGAGGGAATGCAGGCCGATAAAAAATACAACGTTTTCCCAATTCCAACGTCAGATAAACTGGCCAATCCAAATTTGGAACAAAACGAAGGTTATTAACAACGTAAAACGTATAATGATATGAAATCAATTCATTTATATATAATTATTGCCTTCCTGATGCTTTTTTCAGCCTGCGAAAACGACCTGCTGAAAACGACCATACAGGATGGAACAGCTCCGGTAGCCAGTACCTCAGCTTCGCAAGTAGTGCTAACAAAAAGCGACTCGGCTAACAATGCCCTTACAATTACATGGTCAGACCCAAAGTACCTCGACGACACCAGCAATGGCAACGTTGTGGGAAAATATGTAGTTGAAGTTGACAAGAGCGAAACATTTGCAACTGCCGCTTCAGTTACCATGGGCAATGTGTTCGAGCAATCGTATACCGTTTACAAACTGAACAAACTAATGCTCGACCTTGGGTGCACCCCCGATGTGGCAAACGATGTTTTTGTTCGGGTTAAATCGATATTCTTTAGTGAAGACACATTGATTTCGAACGTTGTAAAAATGTCTGTAACTCCTTATACAACTGCAATTCCTCCCGCGATAGCAGTTCCTGCCGAATTATGGATTTCGGGAGATGCAATACCAGCAGGATGGATTACACCATTCCCTGCCGACCAAAAGTTTACTCAAGAAACAGCAACTGTATTCACCCTAACAATCAAGTTGAAAGGCAACAGCGACTACGAACTAATTACCGACGGAACTGGCTCGAACTGGACACCTTGTTACCGCATCGATCCGGCTCTTGACCCTACAACTATTGTAAATGGTGGTACTTTTGTGTGGGATGGAAACGGCTCGGATTATGGTTGGGGAAGTAAAAAGTTCAAAACGCCGGCAAGCGACGGAACTTACAAACTTACTTTCAACTTTCAGGATGCAACCTTCACCGTGGTCGATGTTACAGGGCCACCAGCAATTGCTGTTCCTTCAGCATTGTACATTACAGGCGACGCAACACCAGCAGCTTGGAATGCTCCTGCCGATCAGCAGTTCACACAAATTAATTCAACAACTTTCACCATCACAATCGACTTAAAAGGCGGTGGCGCTTATGCCCTGATCACCGATCCAACCGGAAGCAACTGGACACCTTGTTACCGGCTCAATCCGGCAGTAACTCCTGCTGAAGTTGTTTGGATCGGTTCGTTTGTATGGGATGGCGAAGGATCGGATTATGCGTGGGGAAGCAAAAACTTGATTGCACCTCCCGATGACGACACATACAAACTCACATTCGATTTTCAAACGGCAACATACACCGTTGTAGCGCAATAAGACAGTTAATGAATTTTTAAAGACATGAACGATAATCACAGAGAAAGCAGAAGAAAGCCATATTGGGAAGTAATACTTCTAAATGTTGAGCTCTCGCTGTTCGCTCTGTGATTTATCTTCATTATACACTAAAAACAATGCGAAAATTAAAAACCACATCGTTCAGAATCGTTTTCTTCTTTATCTTTTTCACCCAACTGATTGCTTTTTCGTGCGATCAGGAGAACGACGATCCTGATCCAACACCCACTGATAATGACTTCTATTTTGGAGCCGATTTGTCGTCGGTAAATATGGTCGAAGATTTTGGCGCAGTGTATAAAGATAGTGGTATGGTACGCGATCCGTTTATCATTTTCAAAAACCATGGATGCAAAATTGTACGAGTCAGAATATTCCACAACCCCGATGCGAAAGGCGGTTACGGAGAGCTGTTACGCCCCGGATACTGCGGACTGGCCGATGCTACCAAAACAATCAAACGAGCAAAAGATGCAGGCATGAAAGTCTGTCTCGATTTTCATTACTCCGATACTTGGGCCGACCCTGCAAACCAAAAAATTCCGTTGGCGTGGAAAGGACTATTGTTGGATGTTCTGAAAGATTCACTTTACAATTACACCCTTTCGGTGCTGAATAGTTTGAAAAGCCAAAACCTCACACCCGAAATGGTTCAGATAGGCAATGAAATTAACCCGGGAATCCTTTTGCCCATTGGCGAAAAAAACCCAGCACTTGCAATGTTGCTGAACAGCGGGATAAAAGCGGTTCGCGACTTTTCCAAAACATCGGCTTTCAAACCCAAAATTATCATTCATTATGCCGATAACCAGAATGCCGTTTGGCGGTTTACCAACCTAAAAAATGCAGGAGTAATTGATTACGACATCATGGGAATTTCCTACTACGACCAATGGGCAAAGATCAAATTCGCCGAACTAGGCTCCGTTATCCGTCAATTGAAAAGCCAATTTACCCAAGAAGTAATGGTGGTCGAAACGGGTTATCAATGGACCAATGTTTCGCGAAATGGACAGGTGTACACCAAACAAATTCAGTTGAACGGTTATCCGGTTACGGCCGACGGTCAGCACCAATACCTGAAAGCACTTACACAGCAAATTATCGACGCGGGTGGCAGTGGCATTATGTACTGGGAACCAGCATGGATAAAATCAGAAATCAGTTGGGGACTGGAAAATAATTCAATGTTCGATTTCGATGCAAATGTTTTACCCGGAATAAATTACATGAATTTCAACTACAAATTCAATTAAAATGAAGATCAGAAAATCAATCATAACCCTTACAATCGCCGCTTCAATAGTGGGATTGTTTGGCTGCCAGAAAGCAACTGTTGTTCTAGAAGAACCTTTCATCTATGGTGGCGATTTCTCCATTCTGAAGAAGATGGAAGACTTCGGAGGTGTGTACAAATACGAAGGAAAACAGGTAGATGCGTTGCAACTGTTTGCAGCTAATGGCTACAACTATGGACGGGTGCGCATTTTTCACACACCGAATATGGACGGTGCAACTTGCAACTCGTTGGAATACACAATTGCCCTTTCAAAGAAAATTAAAGCA
>CAZRXT010000001.1:25831-34111 GCA_964604035.1 uncultured Prolixibacteraceae bacterium
GGGAAGATCTACACCGAAACCGGTGAAAACTGGATTCCGTTTACTACGCTGCTTAAAGCGGGAGTTAATGGTGTGAAAGCTGCTTATGGCGAAAACAAAGTGCCCATCATGATCCACATCGATAAAGGAGGTGATCAACCAGCAACCGAATATTTCTTTAAGAAGATAACTGAACAGGGAGTTGAGTTCGACATCATTGGGCAAAGCTATTACCCTTGGTGGCACGGCACACTCGACGACCTGAAGAACAACCTGAAGTGGATGTCGGACAATTACAAACAAGACATCATTGTAGTTGAAACGGCTTACTATTCGAAAGACTGGTATCCGAAACCCGATAAATGGACGCTCGATTACAAGCCATTCCCGGCAACTGAACAAGGCCAGTACGATTTTCTACAAGCACTCGATTCTGTTTGTCAACAGTTCCCAAAGGTGAAAGGCATTTTCTACTGGGAACCCGAGGATCTCAGGATTGAAGAATCGAATGTGTGGTACAGTGGTCGTAGTCTCTTCGATGAAGATGGTACAGCATTTAAAGGAATCACTGCGTTTAAAAAATAAAACACGAAGACACTATGGCACAAAGAAAATTGAAGTGTAACCATCTGTGTTCCTTTATGTAAAACCTTTGTGACTTTGTGTTTAAAAAGAGAAAAGATGTTATGAGAAAAATATTACTTGGAATTACCATCATATTTATTGTTGGTTTATTCGGATGCAAGAAACCCATTGCACCTATCAACTTCAACAACGATTGGCAATTTGCAAAAACCGATGAGGCACTCGATCAAACAGGCATCGACAACGTGAAATGGGAAACTGTTTCGCTGCCCCACACGGCCAACATCGAACCAAAAGTGATGGACGGTCAGTGGCAAGGAACCTGCTGGTACCACAAAACCTTCGACTTACCCGAAAAAAGTGGAGGGTGCGAATTCTTCCTTCGCTTCGAAGGGGCCATGAACGTGTGCGATGTTTGGGTGAATGGCGAAAAGCTGATCAGCAAGCAAGGAGGATACCTTCCTGTGGTGGTCAACTTCACCAAGGTTGCCCGGCTGAACCAACCCAACGAAGTATTGGTTCGCCTCGATAACCGCGACAATCCGGTAACCGGACCTAAACCCATGAACATACTTGATTTCAACATGTATGGAGGATTGTACCGCGATGCCTTTCTGATTGTTAAAGATAAACTGCACATCACCGATGCCAACTATGCAGGAATTAAAGCTGGTGGCGGCGTGTTTATTACCTATCCCAAAGCGACAAATGAAGAGGCAGTGGTTGAGGTGAAAACCCATGTGACCAACGACTATGCTAAATCAAAAACCCTTACAGTGATTCATGAACTATGGGATGGATCGAAAATGGTGGCTACCCTTGAATCATCAAAAACCAAGATTGAAGCCAACAATGCAAACACCATAACGTCGCAAATTAACGTGGCCAATCCTAAGTTGTGGTCGCCCAAATCGCCTTCACTTTATAT
The DNA here is from genome assembly GCA_964604035.1 of uncultured Prolixibacteraceae bacterium. Taxonomy (GTDB): domain Bacteria; phylum Bacteroidota; class Bacteroidia; order Bacteroidales; family Prolixibacteraceae; genus CAYMTR01. Next base: position 27,324 of record CAZRXT010000001.1, read on the forward strand.
GCTGAAGACAAAAGTTATGGATGGCGGAACAGTGGTCGACGAGGTGGAAAACCGCATTGGTATCCGCCGTTTCGAGATCAAAAAGGAAGGGTTCTTCATCAACGGAGAAAAAATGTTTTTGCGCGGGGTAAACCGTCATCAGGATTATCCTTATGTGGGTTACGCCCTGAGCAACGAAGCACAATATCGCGATGCAGTGAAGATCAAAGAGGCAGGGTTCGACTACATACGTCTGTCACATTACCCCCACTCGCCTGCATTTATGGACGCTTGCGATGAGCTTGGAATTGTAGTGCTCGATGCCATTTTGGGTTGGCAATACTATTCCAAAGACACAGCCTTTCAGCAACAGATATTCCAAACCGGGCGCGAGTTGATCCGTCGCGACCGAAACCATCCGTGCGTGATTGCCTGGGAATTGTCGCTCAACGAGTCGTGGATGGATGAACCTTTCATCGATGAACTCCAAAAGATAACCCATGAAGAGTATCCTGGCGACCAATGTTATTCGGCAGGATGGCAGGAGTATGGCTACGACATTTACCTTCAAGCCCGCCAACACCGTCTTGGGCATTACAAAGAGCCAACAAAACCATACGTCGTTTCGGAATATGGCGACTGGGAATATTACGCCATGAATGCTGGATTGAACCAAACTAGTTGGGGCAACTTGTTGCAAGCCGATCGTTCGAGCCGTCAGTTGCTAACCGATGGCGAAATGCGGTTGCTGCAACAAGCTACCAACATTCAGGAGGCGCACAACGACAACTTCAACACGCCCGCTTTCGCCGATGGCTATTGGGTGATGTTCGATTACAACCGTGGCTATTCTCCCGACCTTGAATCCTCAGGGATTATGAGCATCGACCGTTTGCCAAAGTTCAGCTACTACTTTTTTCAAAGCCAGCGCGATGCCTCAGAGAAATCGGAACTTTTCCAAAGCGGCCCAATGGTTCACATTGCTACTTATTGGACAGAACAGTCCCCGCTCAATGTACGTGTGTTCAGCAATGCCGATGAAGTGGAGCTTTTCCTCAACGGCAAAAGCATGGGCAAACAAATGCCTGACACCAACGCCATTTCGAACAACCTGAACCACCCACCGTTCACGTTCAACTTTAAGGCGTTTGAAACAGGCGAACTGCTGGCAAAAGCCTACATCGACGGGAAAGAGGTGGCCACCCATTCTGTAAAAACACCAGAAGCTCCTGTTAAGTTGGAGTTGAAGATGGACGAAAGCCAGCGTGCCCCAAAAGCAGGAGCTAACGACGTGGTATTTGTTTATGCCCGCCTGGTCGATACCAATGGAACGGTGACACCAATGAATGGAATTAAGGTTGATTTTACTGTTGAAGGCGATGCACAACTGATGAACCTTGGAGATATCACTACTGAAGCAGGAATAGCTACGGCATTGATTAAGATCGGAAACTCGAAGAGTGAGATTAAGATTATTGCAAAAGATGGAGAAGGAAGAGAAGGGGAAATACAATTTAAACCCCTGTAATTCATATAGAAGTTAGTTTATGAACGAAATAAGAAGTTGTCCATTTTGGGCAGCTTCTTTTTTGTTATATGGATTTGAATTCACATGAAAACCAAGAGTAATTCAGCATTGTACAGATATGTAAATATATTTTTACAGATATGCGCGTATTTGTAAATACTCTAATACATTTCGTATCTCAAATGTATACCTTGGTTATAATTGAGTTTGATCCTTTTAAGGAGAAATTCAATTCTTTTATCCAAAATCTTTTTCTGACGATGGCCAACCTATATCTTTCTTTGATAAAACAGAAATGTAAGAGCTAAGCAAAGAAACATTTAAATATTCTCCACCCCATTTTTTAATGATTTCGTTAATGTTTAATAAATGTTTTATGGGAATCTCTTGTCTACCATCGCTATGCAAAGTGATTGTTCCTGCACCACAAACTATACGAGTTTTAGGTGTGTCAATAAATAAATTCAGAAGTCTGATAGCTTTTTCTTTGTGTAAATTCAAAAGGGGAAAATCATTCTTTATTAAATCTTCATTGTCCAACATCTTGAATAATATTTCAAATTGGGTTGAAGTGTAGTTTATATGATTCAATAATGTTTTCGAAATGGCATCTACAATTGGATTAGGCATAGGTTCATCTGACATTTCCGCTAATATGTTGAGATTTTTGGACTCTTCTTGGAAAGTAGTATCATCGTTGCTACAACTATCAGAAATCTGTCGAAACAAATCTTGTAAAATAGTAATATGTAATTGATTAAACAGAGACTTATCTTGTCGCTTATTTGCCAAATACTGCAGATATATTGACCAAACCAATAAAGCAGCACCGACCAACCCAACAATTGGAGATGTAATTCCTCCAATTGTATCACCAATATTGCCAGTCTCAGTAAAATCAAATCTGTCACAAAAGGTTTTCGCAGTAAAAACATAAGGGGCAATAAATGTAAGTATCCCCCCGACGACTAAAATTACTAATGGTAGAAGTAAATTATTTGAACTTCTTTCCTTTTTTTGTTTTGTCTTCATTCTTAATATATACGCCTGTTGGAAATTTTTGCATTGGAAAAATCAAAATGGAAATTATTCTCATAAAAACTGCCATTAATATTTTCTAACTGAATTTTGTAACATTCATTTATTGATTTGAAATTCTGATTATTATTCATGATATTAAGGTCTATTTTTATTGAAAATGTAAATTCTTTTGGAAGAATTTCTTTTTCCAATGGATGTGGTTCAAATTGAATCTCAAAATTATTGGATAAATACTTGGCATTCTCTAAACCTTGCCCAAAATTGGATGTTCTTTTAAGAAAAGGTCTTAATTGCGTGTAAAAGTCATCATTAAAAATTTCTTCAGCTTTTGTCATACGTTAGTTTATTTAATTTGCTTACAAAGATAATATATTAAATACCCCTTGTCAATAGCAATACCATCACAGGAATTTGAATTGCAGGCACTTCCTTATAGCTAAAACTGCTATAAATATATCCATCACAATCAACCATTTGCATATTTGTAAATATATTCTTACAAATATGCACGTATTTGTAAATGTTTTAATACATTTGTGCTTATATTAACACCACTAATTGTACAGTTATGTTTATCCGAGAATTATTCTTCACAATCAAACCTCAACTCTATCACAAAAATGCGATAGTGATTACAGGTATGAGGCAGGTTGGAAAAACCTCTCTAATGCGCCTCTTATTTAACGAGTTTGTAGGCAAGAAACTATGGTTCGATCTGGATAACCCGCTCGACCAGTTGGCGTTTGAAAATATCGACTATAACGCCATTTACAGTGAATTGGCTAATTCAATACTCTTAAAGCCGGGAGAAAGGCTGTTGGTTTGTATCGACGAAATCCAAAACCTCCCTGAAATAACCAAAATCATTAAGTACCTGATTGATCATTACGAGGTCAAGTTTATTGTTACAGGCTCGTCGAATTATTACCTGCGCAATTTATTCCCCGAATCATTGAGTGGTCGAAAATTTCTGTATGTATTGCCCGTGCTGACCTATCGTGAGTTTTTGTTTTTCAAAGGTCATCTCACGGAAGATCAGTTAGCCCAAAATTTAGATGAAGCGATTAAAACAAAATCGAAAACCACCATTCTGAAAACGAAGGAACATTACGGTGAATACCTAGAATTTGGTGGTTTTCCCGAAGTAGTGCTTACACCTGACAAGGAAACGAAACATCAGGTATTGAAGAATATTTTTGCCTCTTTTTTCGAAAAAGACATCAAGGTTTTTACCGAGTTAAAAAATGTAAGGGAATTAAGGGATTTGATTTTACTACTTGCACCCCGAAACGGAAATATTCTCGATGTGACCAAATTGGCCTCGGAATTGGAACTTAACCGAGTGAAAATATACAATTACCTCGAATTTCTGGAAGGGATATTCTTTTTGCGTACAATTCCAAAATATTCGAAAAGCATTGACCGAACCGTTGCCGGAGGCAAAAAAGTCTACTTCTCTGATACAGGGATACTTAATTTGGTTGCTAAAGTTACCGATGGACAGCTACTTGAAACAGGTGTTGCCAACCAATTGGCAAATTACGGAGAACTCAGCTTTTACAACAAAAGGAACAAATCGGAAATTGATTTCATTTTAAACAAGGAAATTGCTTTTGAGGTAAAACAAAAAGCTTCGGAAGCCGATTTGAAAAAACTGCAAAGCCTTTGTACTGAAATTGAGATTGAAAGGAAATATTTGGTAAGCAATTCTTTATCGGAAATTGAAGGAGTGGTGTATCCGTGGTTCTTGTAATTTTATAGTTCTCAACAGCTCAAATGCGATATTTGTACTCACCAGCCGCATCATGCTTTCTTCGGCTGTTCCAAAACTTAATAAGTTGATGCGACCAGACTAACTTTGGGTCTATGACAGCGAACTTTTGGCTGAACAAAAGCTAGCAAGGCGGCACCATTTTACCTTCACGAAGTCTATAGTAAACAATGAAATTTAGTACTCCGTTAATTATTTCGAGACTGAATCTATCTAGCTTAAAATAAACCATCAAAATCACTTGAAAATGATAGTATTCCTCAAATCATAATTAGTTTTGACTCTAAATGTTGGTCAGTTAGATTACTTAACCTTATAAACACACCGTTTTGAAAAACGTATTTATAACATTCATTCTATTGTTGGCTATTTCACCAATGGTAACGGCTAAAACATACTATGTTGCAATAAATGGGAACGATAGCAATGTCGGAACTATTGGAGCACCATGGGGAACCTGGCAAAAGGCTTTCGAAACGGCCAATGCCGGAGATACGGTTTATTTTAGGGAAGGTGTTTGGTATCCCGAAACTACAGAATTTCAAAATGCTATATGTTTAATCGACCCAACCGCTGCCTATCAGTCTGGGGTTAAGCGTGGCCATTCCGGCACGGCAAACAATCCGATATGTTATTTTAATTATCCCGGAGAAACACCAGTTTTGGATTGCAGCAAAGTAACTGCAACTGGCAATTATCTGGAGGCGATTTCATTAAACGAAAATGTAAGCTACATCCATTTTAAAGGATTAGAAATTCGAAATGTTTGGCAGAAATCGTTTGGGATACAGGTGAATGGCATTTCAACCAACATGTGTTCGAATATCACCTTTGAAAACATGTCGATACACGATATTGGAGGAAGGGGCATGTGGTTAACAAGTGTGGTTGGTTACTATGGAACAATACAGGATTCGACTGGAAACCAATGGGATTGCGAGGATCACACTTGCCTGGATACTATTTACGCCATACCCACCGACACCTCGCGGGTTATTAATTGCGACTTCTACAATTGTGCAGATACGTTAATGCCACACCAATTTAATTTGGGCGATGGTATAAAAGGAGATTTGGAAAAAGGGGGTGTATTTATTATTGATGGATGTCGATTTTGGAATTGTTCCGACGACGGAATTGACCTAAGCGGTTCGGGCCAGAAAATATTGAAAAACTGTTGGGCATTTCAGAATGGTGTTAATTTCATGAGCATTTATGTTCCCGACGATGGAAATGGGTTTAAATTAGGAGCTGTTCGCGATAGTATTGAAATTCCAAACTGGATCATGTCCAACTGCATCTCGGCAGGCAATCAAAGGTTTGCTATACATGAATTGGATTTTAACGATTACAGAAATAATGCACGTGTTTACAATAGCATCTTCTATAAAAATGAAGAAGGACCAACTAGTTTTAGAAATGCGAATAAGCCTTTTCACAATACCGAGTTTTATAATTCGATCAGCTACGGAAATACAGCAAGACAAGTTTTAATCAACGATTATCCTTACCCCGAGTCGCACAACACATGGGATTGGATTTACGGTGAAAGTGTTTGTTATGAAATGACGGATACAGTTACCGTAACCGATGACGATTTTATGAGTGTAGATATTAATGAGCTGGCAAGCCCTCGCAAAGCAGATGGTTCATTGCCTGATGTTAACTTTATGCACTTGGCAGTAGGGTCTGATTTGATTGATGCCGGAACAACAACAACATTAAGTGGAGTTTTAATAGGAATACCTTATAGTGGTTCGGCTCCTGATATTGGAGCTTTCGAAACGAACAAACAATCGGGGTTATCTCAAAAATACAAGACTGATTTGCGTTTTACAGTTTTCCCCTCGCCAGTTGATGAGGTTGCCTATTTTCAATTTATAGGTTACAATTCAGGGGTTTATTCTATTGAAATCGTCAACCTAATGGGAGCAATAGTATTTAAAACAGCCACTGATCAAATAGCCATAGGTGCAAACCAGAAGGAAGTAAATCTAAGTGCACTCAAACAAGGGATTTATCAATGTCGATTAATGGACAACGAACAAGTAATTTCCACACTAAAGTTTCTGAAAAATCTCAAATAGTTTTCCCCAGCTCATACGCCACATTCCCACTAACAATCCGCATCATGCTTTCTTCGGCTGTTCCAAAACTCAACAGGTTAATGCTTCCGTACCAAACAATCTTTTGGTCGATGATGTTGCTTCTTATTTACTATCGATATCGCCTGTCATCCAAATTCATTTTATTCTTCATCATCAAAGTCATCTTCCCACATATATTGCCGAGGGTTTTCTCCTTTTGATTCGATGATTTGGGGTTCAGCAACTTCTTCTTCGTTTTCTTCTATACTCATTAACTGAACCAAGAATTCCCACGAATCGCCATAGTCGAAAAGATACAGAATTTTTTGGCCTTTGTATAATCCCAATTCACCAATAATAGCTTCATCGGCATAAGGGCCTT
>CAZRXT010000002.1:0-6701 GCA_964604035.1 uncultured Prolixibacteraceae bacterium
GATCTTCAATTGTTTGAAAAGGCAATCCAATCATTACTCCGGTTCCTGTTTGATATCCAATGTCTTGAAGCGATTTGATGCACCTTAAACGTTCGTCGAAGCTATGATCTTCGGGATGAATTTTCTTGTAAAGCTCCCGATTTGTTGTTTCAATTCGTAATAAATACCTGTGTGCACCGGCATTAAACCATCGTTTATAAACCTCTTCGCTCTGTTCTCCAACGGATAACGTAATGCCTAACTGATTGTTGCTTAACTCTTTTATCTTTCTTAAAAGATTTTCAATACGATCGGCAAATACTGTTGTACAATTCTCACCCGATTGTAAAACAATTGACCCATAATTGTTTTCGTAACAGAATTTTGCCGCATTAAGAATTTCATCATCCGTTAAATAATACCGGGTAACATTATTATTTGAATTTCTAATTCCACAGTAAAAACAATCCTTAGAACAAATGTTCGAAAATTCAACCAATCCCCTGAAATAAACTTTATTGCCAACTTCGTTCAACTTAACTTGTAGTGCTCTTTCAAAAAGGAACAACCGCTCTTTGCCTTCGGCTTTCAACATCATTATAATGTCTTCTCTGTCAAGTATTTTCTTTTCAAATAGATTAGCAAAAGTTGTCATATATATTTATAATATGGTATTTGCCAAAGATGAAAAAAAATCCTGATCGCGACTTATTTTTATCAGATTATTAAAATATTTACTTGCATTCTATTCAATAGAGGAATAACTTGTAATGAGAAAAATTAACCTATGACAGAAGCAAGTTTCTATATAAAGCTCGAAGAAAACAAAGTTAAATGCGAGTTATGTCCTCGCAATTGTGTCATTGAATCAGGAAAATATGGCAACTGTAATGCCCGAAGAAACCGTTCGGGATTGCTCATTTCAGAAGTATTTGGGAAGATTTCGGCCTTAAATTTCGATCCAATTGAAAAGAAACCTCTCTATCATTTTTATCCTGGTTCGGAAATTCTTTCAATTGGGACAACCGGTTGCAATTTACATTGTATTTTTTGCCAAAACTTTTCGATATCTCAATGCGACGGAGTTCAACATGTTGATATTTTGAATTATTCGCCCACAGAGATTGAACTTAAGACGCTCAAAACAAAAAGAAATATCGGAGTTGCCTTTACTTACAACGAACCTATTGTAAACTTCGAATTTGTACTCGAAACATCAACGTTAGTTAAGAAAAATAGCCAGAAAACAGTTTTAGTTAGCAATGGATACATAAATCAAAAACCTCTAAATCAATTTATTGACGTGATTGATGCTTTTAATATCGATTTAAAGGGATTCAGTGCGAACTTCTACCAAAAATATACTAAAGCAACACTTGAACCAGTAAAACAATCAATAAAAAGCATAGCACAGAGTGGAAAGCATTTGGAACTAACCAACCTTATTATCCCTTCAATTAATGATGATGAAACAGAATTTGAAGAAATGTGTAAATGGATTGCAGGAGAAATTGGCGAAGAAACTGTTCTTCACCTTTCGAAGTATTTTCCCCGTTACAAGCTTGATCAATACCCTACTCCGCCAGAAACACTTTTCGAACTTTTTGATATTGCAAAAAACTACCTTAAGTATGTGTATTTAGGGAATATAGCAACAGAAATTCATAGTAATACGTATTGTCCATCGTGTGGAAAACTTATGATAGAACGAACTTATTACAATATAAAATTGAAAGAAGTTGATGAAACAGGAAAGTGTAAGAGTTGTGGAAAACAACTATTTAAATATTTCTAAAATGAATCCAAAGATTAGAAAAGCAGCCTTTGCTGGTCGATTTTATCCTGCCGATAAGCACTCACTTTCAACGCTTATTGACAATATTTATAGTGTTGAAAAAGAACATATTAATATTGAATTGGCACAAAGACATATTCTTGGAGGTGTAGTTCCACATGCAGGAATTGTTTATTCTGGTTATCAAGCAATTCATTTGTATTCTATTTTGAAACAAAGCACTCAACATATTGATACAATTGTAATTATAAATCCAAATCATTCGGGCTTTGGTAAAGGAATGTTCAATATTTCAGATTACGATTTCTGGGAAAATCCTTTCGGTAGAATTGAAATTGACAGAGAATTTTCCACTGAATTAGGTTTCGAGATATGTAATGAAGCACATGACTGTGAGCATTCAGGCGAAGTGCAATTGCCCTTTTTGAGTCATCTCTATTCGCAGCCACCTAAAGTAGTGCTAATCACTATGAATCAACAAAATATAGAATCGGCGCAAGTTTTAGCAAAAAGAATTAGCGATGTAGCCAAAAAGATTAATAAAAAGATATTTTTAATTGCATCATCCGATTTTTCTCATTACGAATCGCCTGAGAGTGGCTTTAAAAAAGACCAGTATGTTGTTGATGCGATGATGAAACTTGATGCCGAACAAGTTTATTTCGAAGTGAAAAGCCACCATGTAACAGCTTGTGGTTTTGGTCCAATCATGACATTAATTAACTATGCAAAATTAGAATCAGAAAATTCACAACTTACAGTTCTTAAACGAGGGCACTCGGGCAACATTTATCCATCAACCGAGGTTGTAGACTATATTTCTTTTCTTTGTTTTGAGAAATAGATCTATTTCGAACAACAAATAACATAAAACAGCTATTTTAGTAGCAAATTTTATTGACTTATGATTAAATCGATGACAGGTTATGGAAAGGCCGAATGTGAACTTCCATCAAAAAAAATTACGATTGAAATTAAATCGTTGAATAGTAAGCAACTAGATATTAATGCTCGTTTCCCGGGAATTTATAGAGAAAAAGATATTGAAGTTCGTAAGATTATAGCAGAAAGGCTTGAACGAGGCAAAGTTGATTTTAATCTGTATTGCGAACAGCTTGGTGAAGAATCAAATGCTAGCATTAACAAACAAATTGTTAAGAACTACTATAACCAGTTGTTAGATGTATGTTCTGAATTGAAACTTGAGCTAACAGAACACTCTTTTCAGAGCATTCTCCGCTTGCCCGATGCAGTAAAAATAGATCACGAAGAACTTGACGAGGAAGAGTGGAAGATAATATTAGATAAAATTGGTTTTGCGATAGATAAATTAAACCAATTTAGGGATCAGGAAGGAAAAGCCTTAGAAGCAGATATGATAAGTCATATTGAGAATATCGTTGATTTAAAAGACAGAGTTCAACAATATGAAAGTGAGCGAATTGAAAAGATAAAATCTCGACTTTCTGATGCTTTAAATTCTATTTCTTCAAATGTTCAATCAGACCCTAACCGTTTTGAGCAAGAACTTATTTTTTATCTCGAAAAACTAGATATTAATGAAGAGAAAGTTCGTTTACAAAATCATTGTAACTATTTTCTTGAAACCATTAAAGAACCAATTCCTTCGGGTAAAAAACTTGGTTTTATAACTCAGGAGATTGGGCGTGAAATAAATACATTAGGATCTAAAGCCAATCACACCGAGATTCAAAAATTGGTCATAATAATGAAAGATGAACTTGAAAAGATTAAAGAACAGTCTCTTAATGTATTGTAGAATTTTTATAAAACGAGCATGCTGCTGAATTAATCTTAATGCAGATATTTACGAATGAAAGGTAAACTAATTATATTTTCAGCCCCATCGGGTGCAGGAAAAACAACAATTGTAAAGCATCTTTTAAGCAAAAACTTTGGTCTCGAATTTTCGGTCTCAGCAACAAGCCGTCCTTTAAGAGGAAATGAAGTTGATGGAAAAGACTATTATTTTCTTACAGAAGACGAATTTAGAAAACGGATTGAAAATGAAGAATTTCTGGAATGGGAAGAAGTTTATCCCGGTCGATTTTATGGTACGCTAAAAAGCGAAGTTGAGCGAATAAGAGATAAAGGGAACCATGTAGTTTTTGATGTAGATGTGGTTGGTGGTTGTAATATCAAAAATTATTATGGCGACGAAGCACTTTCAGTATTTATTCAACCACCATCAATTAACGAATTAAAAAACAGACTAATAACTCGATCAACAGATAGCGAAGAAGTGATTGCGACCAGAGTTTCAAAAGCAGAATTCGAAATGACTTTTGCTAATCGGTTTGATGTTGTTCTCGTAAACGATAAATTAGATATTGCATTAAAAGAAGCTGAAAATATCTTAATCAGGTTTCTAAATATCAAATAGAAGTATGAAGATCGGGTTATTCTTTGGCTCTTTTAATCCAATCCATATTGGGCATCTTGCTATTGCAAACTATATAATTGAATATACAGAGCTTGATAAACTTTGGTTTGTTGTTTCACCTCAGAATCCATTAAAAGAGAAAAGAAATTTACTCAACGATTACCAGCGGCTTGAAATGGTAAACAGGGTAATTTTCGATGACATGAGGTTTAAGGCTTGTGACATTGAGTTCAAACTCCCCCGCCCTTCTTATACAATTGACACATTAACTTATTTGACTGAAAAATATCCAGACCATGAGTTTTCGTTGATAATTGGTTCCGACAACTACGTTAATCTTAAAAAATGGAAGAATCATGAACAGCTTCTTAATCAATATCATTTTATTATTTATCCAAGACCCAATTATCCAATTGATTGCAACGCCTACAAAGGAAATTTTTCCGTTGTCGATGCTCCATTAATTGAAATTTCATCAACCTTTATACGTAAGGCATTATCCGAAAAAAGAGATATTCGGTATTTTCTTAATCCCGAAGTATTTAAATATATAGATGAAATGGGGTTTTATAGTTAAAATTCTCAAAATCTTTGACTTTTAATAAAAATTGTCATAAATTATATCGTTGATACTAAATTAAATCGAGATATAATGAGCATGACAATTTCTCCATCAAAATTTGGGAGTTCAAATTACTTTCAAATTTTAGGCAATGGTAAAGCAGAAAATCTGCAGAGAGAGAATTTTAAGAAGCCTTATATTCCCTACTCTTTTAATGCATTAGAGCCAATTATCGACACCTTAACGTTGCGTACTCATTTTTATATGCACACCAATAGCTACGACCGACTTTGTGATTTACTCGGCTGTAACGTAGAAACAAAAACAATCGATTCAATTTTTAATGCAGAGAACAATATTCTGGATGAAAAAATATCTAATGCAGGGTTGCTCTATAATCATCAATTATATTGGAATAATTTATCTCCTTATGGAGGTGAAATGGAGTTTGATTTGCAAAAAGCAATAAATAGCGAATTCAAAAGTATTTATATTTTCAAGCTCGAATTTTTAAAGAAAGCCCTACGCCACGAAACAAATGGCTGGGTTTGGCTTATTCTCGACGATCAAAAAAAGCTGAAAATAGTAACAACATTTGCTAATATAAATCCACTAATGTCTTTAGCACCTGAAAAGGGGGTTCCTTTGTTGGCAATCGATTTGTGGGAACATGCCTTTTCTTCTTATAACGTCTGTAATAAAAAAAGTTACTTAAGAAAAATTTGGATGCTTATTAATTGGAATGAAGTAAGTAGCCGCTATCGTTCAGCTTTTTGATATAAATTTCAACATATTTTTTTCTGATTTTTTGTCTAAAACAATACACTACGTCACTTCTTAAATAGTGTTTGTGAATATTATTTTCGATCTTAATTTGAATTTTTTTAGATTTTTTTTCTGGAGAGATTTTTAAATTATTGAGAAAATATGCTGGCTTACAAGATAAAATAGATTAGCATGTTATCCAATAATAAATAATTGCACAACTATTTTTTTTCAGAGAATTGATTCAATAAATAGTAAGTGAAAAACGTATTAATATTCTAATTTGGTAGGTAGATGGAACAATTTTTTACTTTTTTATATACATTTACCGCAATTTTGAAAAATAAATTCGATTGCTAAATGGGATTATTAAAAGACAAGTATTCGCTTTATGACGCTTCGCAGAAAGTTATCAAAGCAGGATTGTATCCCTATTTTAGGGAAATAGAATCAGAACAGGACACTGTAGTTGAGATCAACGGAAAAAAGGTATTAATGTTCGGTTCGAACAGCTATCTAGGGCTCACTAATCATCCTAAAATTAAAGAAGCTGCTGTAAAAGCCATTGAAAAGTATGGTACCGGTTGTGCCGGATCCAGATTTTTGAATGGAACTCTCGACATTCATATTCAATTAGAAGAACGATTGGCTAAATTGGTTGGGAAAGATGCAACACTTTGTTATAGTACTGGTTTTCAGGTGAATCTCGGAGTTGTTTCTGTTTTGGCAGGACGTGGAGATTATATTATTCTTGATGAGCTCGATCACGCATCAATCATTGAAGGGAGCAGGCTTTCGTTTGGAAAAGTATTGAAATATGCCCACAATGACATGAATTCGCTTGAGAACAAGTTGAAATTATGTGACCCTGATCGTATTAAGCTAATTGTTGTTGATGGTATTTTTTCAATGGAAGGAGATATTGTTAAGCTCCCCGAATTGATTAAGCTTGCTGAAAAGTATAACGCTTCTGTTATGGTTGACGATGCTCATTCTTTAGGAGTATTAGGAAAGAACGGTAGAGGAACTGCTTCTCATTTTGGTTTGACAGACAATGTTGACTTAATTATGGGAACTTTCTCAAAATCGTTAGCATCGTTGGGCGGTTTTATTGCTGGAGACAAAGAAGTTATTGATTTTATTAAACACAACTCTCGTTCATACATTTTTAGTGCTAGTATGACCCCGGCTTCTGC
>CAZRXT010000002.1:6801-19448 GCA_964604035.1 uncultured Prolixibacteraceae bacterium
GCTGTTGAAAAGATAACCAAAGTCGCTAAAGAACTTGAAATATTATCACCAGTTCCTGCTTATAAATAGCAGGAACTTTTTTTTAAAAACCTACCCAATGCAAAAAGTCATTTTTATTACAGGCATATCTTCAGGATTTGGAAAAAAAACAGCTGAACTTTTAGCTCACAAAGGTCACATTGTTTATGGTACTATCAGAACTGCTTGCGATGTTGATCCTTTGATACATGTTCTGACAATGGATTTAACAGATCCTTCGTCGATAAAAAGTGCTGTAGATAAAGTGATTATAGAAGAAGGACGAATTGATGTTCTAATTAATAATGCAGGAATGCATTTGGGTGGGCCAATTGAAGAAGCTCCGGCCGAGCTTTTTACCCGTCAGATGAATACAAATGTTAATGGTTTGGTTCATGTTCTACAGGCAGCATTGCCAACAATGAGAAACCAAGGCGGAGGTTTGATTATTAACTTCAGTTCTATTGGGGGTATTATGGGATTGCCTTTTCAACCCTTTTATTCTGCCAGTAAATTTGCCATTGAAGGGTTGAGCGAAGCTCTTCGTATAGAGCTAACAAACTTCAATATAAAAGTTGTTGTTATAAATCCTGGCGATTTCCATACAAACAATACCGCCAACCGAATAAATATTGTTTCAGAAGGAGGTCCTTACGAAGCTCAATTTAAAAAATCGATATCGGTTATTGAACGTGATGAAAATGGCGGTTGGCTGCCCGAAGTTTTAGCCGCTAAGATTTGTAAAATCGTAGAAAGCAAAAGGCCACACAACCGGTACATAATTGCAACTTTGGAACAGAAATTTGCAGTATTGTTGAAACGTATTTTACCAATTTCAGTTTTTGCCGCTATTTTAGGAGCACATTACGGAATTGAAAAAGAGAAAGATAGTAGCAAATAAATCTTTTTATCTACGCCAGAAGGCAAAAAGTTCCATAAAGAAAGCGATGCCTCCGTGTATGAAAATTCCGCCCCAAATATTTCGGCTATAAAGGGCAATTATCCCCAGAATGTAACCCCCAAAAACCGAGCTGATTGTTTCGCCCATCGGTTTTCCAAAATGCAATACTGCATAAGTAGCAGCCATGGGTAAAACTACATTCTTCCCTAAAATCTTTGAAAGACCAATTACCAGAAACCCTCTGAAAAACAGTTCAGTATTCAGAAAATCGAAAAGATAAATTGATTCATAAATTAGTATGCTTACAATTTCAGGGAACTCGTAATACTTTGCAAAACGATCGCCGCTTGTTCGCTTATAGGTTGGATAATAATCGAGGAAATCGGGCAAGTATGTTGCAATATAAACAATAGGTATCATGATCAGAAGCATAATTGAATATGCCTTAAAATCAACCTTATCAAAACGTAACCCATAAATCCCATACTTTTCTTTTCTGTCGAAAATTTGCTTCAAAATCACCAACATTAAAAAGATAGTAACTAGTCCATAAACATTAAAAAACACCTTAAAATAGAATCTGTAAGTTTCAAGAGGCACAACATGTCTGATGAATTGGGAAACTTGTGGAAATATTGATCGGTCTACTCCCAAAATAAGAAGTCCAATCAAACTTTTCAACCAGAACTGCCACGTGAAGTTGATTTTATTTTTGTTGAAAACCCAAATAATAAGCAAAACACCATAATAGGCAACAGCATGATATCCAAAGAATAATAATATTCTGAAATGACTTCCATAAAAACTATCGATAAATGAATCTTCAATATCGAAAGAGTAATTTATTGCAATTAAAGCTCCAACAAACAGTAAAAAAGCAACATAGAGAGGTGTATTGTAATATTCCTTGTGAAAGTCTTTGATGTATTGGATAAATTTTTTCATCGGGGTTTGATTTAAGGCTACAATATATTGAAATATTATTAAACTCGAATGAGATACAATTTTGCATCCCCGAACTAACTATATTTTCCTATTTTTACGCAAATTTTATCTATGATACCATATTTACAAGTAGAAGGTCTTTCCCGTTATTGGGGTGAAGTTAGTTTGTTTGAAGACCTTAACCTTACAATTGCACAAGGACAAAAAGTTGCCATAATTGCCCGTAATGGTGCAGGAAAAACCACACTTCTCAATACTATTATGGGTATTGATTTGCCCGATAGCGGAAGAGTTATTTTTTATAACGATATTTCAATCGGATACCTTAGTCAGACACCAAAATTGCACCCTGATTTTAATGTAATTGAGGAGGTTTACTATTCAACGAGCGATGTTGTAAATGCTGTTCGTGAATATGAGGCTGCGATTCTTAATCCTGAAAAAATAGACTTACAAAAGGCAACCGAGAATATGGATCGATACAATGCCTGGGATTTCGATGTGAAGATCAAACAAATACTTTCACAGTTGAAAATCAATAATTTCGATCAAAAAGTAGGAACACTTTCGGGAGGCCAACAAAAGAGGGTGGCTCTTGCAAATGTTTTAATCAACGAACCCGATTTTGTTATTCTTGACGAACCAACCAATCACCTTGACTTAGACATGATTGAGTGGCTCGAAGAATATTTGTTGAAAACAAAAAGTACCCTTTTCATGGTTACTCACGACCGCTACTTTCTTGATCGCGTTTGTAACGAAATATTGGAACTCGATAACCGAACATTGAGCCGCTACAAAGGCAATTATTCGTATTTTCTTGAGAAACGACAAGAACGCCAAGATCAAATTCAAGCCGAAGTTGAAAAGGCCAAAAACCTACTCAGAAAAGAGCTTGAATGGATGCGCCGAATGCCTCAGGCTCGCGGAACCAAAGCAAAATATCGTATCGATGCTTTTTATGAACTGAAAGCCAGAGCCTCGGTTAACCTTTCGGATGAAGATTTAGCTCTAAATATCAAAGCTTCAAGACTAGGAAACAAGGTTATAAACATTGAAAACCTAAGCAAAAGCTTTGACGATTTGATATTAGTTAAGAATTTCACTTACAAGTTTGCCCGTTTTGAGAAAGTTGGGATTATTGGCGATAATGGCACCGGTAAATCTACTTTTCTGAATATGATTACTGGCGCAATGAAACCTGATAGTGGCACCGTCGATATTGGTGAAACCGTAAAATTTGGATATTACAGGCAGGATGGAATTCAATTCTCGCCCAGCGATAAAGTAATTGATGTAATACAAGATATTGCTGAATATATCGATTTGGGAAAAGGCAACCAGTGGAATGCTTCGCAGCTTCTCACCCACTTTCTTTTTCCTTACGAGGCGCAACATGGTAAAGTTGAGAAACTTAGTGGTGGCGAAAAACGTCGATTGTACCTTTGCACCATTCTAATGCAGAATCCAAATTTCTTGATCCTTGATGAGCCTACCAACGATTTGGATATTATGACATTGAATGTTTTAGAAGATTATCTGCTAAATTTCAATGGCTGTGTAATTATTGTAAGTCACGACCGTTATTTTATGGATAAAATTGTAGATCATCTTTTTGTTTTTGAAGGTAATGGTGCGATTAAAAATTTCCCCGGAAATTATAGCATTTACCGCGATTACAAAGATGAAAACGACCGGAATGACCGTCAGGCAGTTTTGCAAGAGAAGAAAGAAGTCGTTGTTGAGAAGTCTAAAGTTAAAGCAACGAATAAGCTCACTTACAATGAAAAACGAGAACTTGATCAGTTAGAACTCGAACTGCCTAATCTCGAAAAAGAAAAGGCCGATCTTGAAAATCAGATGAGCTCAGGTGAAATTAACCACGAAGAGATTCTTCGTATTTCTAAGCAATACAATGAATTAAAGGAGAAACTTGAACTTAAAGAACTTCGGTGGCTTGAACTTAGTGAAAAGGCTTAAGCATTTTTGTTCTGAATGAAACGAGCATGGCTGACAGCCACAACAAGGATATGTATAACCTTGGCGAGATCCATGAGTGGATACGTTGAAGTTCAAAGTTAAAGATTTCGATCCAACATATAATTAGTAACTTAATACTGATATATACGAATGAAAATAATCTTGTTTCAATCCCTGTCAACTTGTAACTTTGGTTAAATTTGAAAATATGCTACCTAAGATTAATCAACTAAACTATACCGATTCAGGTAATTTTCTTTTGATAGCCGGACCTTGTGTCATTGAAGGCGAAGAGATGGCGTTTCAACTTGCAGAAACGATCATGAAGTTGTCCGACAAGTATCATATACCATTTATATTCAAAGGTTCATATAAAAAGGCAAACCGTTCAAAATTAGACTCTTTTACAGGCATTGGAGACCAGAAAGCGCTTGTAATTCTTCGAAAAATTGGCGAAACATTCAATATTCCTGTAGTTACAGATATTCATACAGCGGAAGAAGCCCTTATGGCAGCCGATTATGTTGATGTACTTCAAATACCAGCCTTTTTGTGCCGGCAGACTGAATTGCTTGTTGCTGCTGCAAAAACCGGCAAGGTTGTTAACATTAAAAAGGGACAATTTCTTTCGGCTGAATCGATGCATTTTGCAGTTGAAAAAATTATTGAAAATGGCAACAACAGGGTTATGCTTACTGAACGTGGCAATACTTTTGGATATCAGGATTTGGTGGTCGATTTTAGGGGAATACCCGAGATGAAGAAGAACAATTGTCCTGTAATTGTTGATGTTACCCACTCTCTTCAACAGCCAAATCAAAGCTCGGGAGTAACTGGAGGCAGGCCCGATTTGATCGAAACTATTGCCAAAGCCGGAATTGCTGTTGGTGCCGATGGTATTTTTGTTGAGACTCATTACAATCCATCTGTTGCAAAATCGGATGGCGCTAACATGTTGAAAGTTGATTATCTCGACAAACTGCTGTACAATTTAATACTGCTTAGAGAGGCAACAAATAAAATGAAATGACAACAAACTCTGCTGTTGTTTTCGAACTTATGGATTATAAAGTTAAACAATCGGGGTTTATTGCTTATTGTTTTCTTGATTTTATATTTTTGATTCTTAATTGATTAATTTAATTTTTTTCGATTAAAAAATCTTTTTTTGGTTTTTTTAAACATCAAGTAGTCGTTGAATTGATGCTTGCTGTTAATTTCGAAGCCAAAATTGATTCAGTTCTGATAAAAAACAGACTTTATTTATTTCGTTACAAAATACAAATTGATGGCTTATAAATTATTAGAAGGAAAAAAAGGAATTATTTTCGGTGCTCTAAACGAAATGTCGATTGCATGGAAAGTGGCAGAAAGAGCTGTAGAAGAAGGAGCTGAAGTTGTTCTCTCAAATACGCCAATGGCTCTGAGAATGGGTGAAACAAACCAATTAGCAGAGAAGTTGAATTCAATAGTTATTCCTTGTGATGCAACAGAGGTTGATGATATTGAAGCATTGATGCAACAAACGATGGAGCATTTTGGTGGAAAAGTTGACTTCATTCTTCATTCTATCGGAATGTCACCAAATGTTAGAAAAGGTCGCCATTACAGCGATTTAGATTATAATTTTTTAGCAAAAACACTTGATATTTCAGCTGTTTCATTTCATAAAATAATTCAAACAGCCCGAAAGAAAGATGCAATAAATGAGTGGGGATCAATTTTAGGCCTTTCTTATGTTGCAGCACAACGTACGTTCTATGGTTATAACGACATGGCTGATGCTAAATCGCTTTTAGAATCGATAGCACGTAGTTTTGGTTACATCTATGGTAGAGAAAAAAATGTGAGAATCAATACAATTTCACAATCGCCAACTCAAACCACAGCAGGACAAGGTGTTAAGGGATTCGACAAGTTAGTTGATTTCTCCGAAAGAATGTCTCCTCTTGGCAATGCATCAGCTGAAGACTGTGCTAATTATTGCGTTGTAATGTTTTCAGATTTGACAAAGAAAGTTACAATGCAGAATCTCTTTCACGACGGAGGATTTTCAAATATGGGAATGAGCCTAAGGGCAATTGAACAATACAACAAAAGTTTTGAATACGATAAAGAACATCCGTTCGATTAGGTATAATTTGCACGATTCTATTGAACGAATAAAGGGGCTTTTTAGCCCCTTTCTCATTGTATATTGTTTCTACTAATTAGTTTTTCTTGGTCTCTTTGGTCTTTTTTCTGAAGAAGAATTCGAATTATCTTCTTTATTTGAACCAGGAGTAAACTTTCTTTTAGGGTTCTCTTTACTGTCGCTTGAAATGAACTGCCTTTCTTGATCTGCCCTTTTTTCAACAGAAGACATACGTTTGACTGGTTTTTCAGTATCGACTGTAGGTTTTGGTCTATTGTCTTGATTATATTCTGCTGAAGATCTTCGGCCTAAACCTTCTTTACGTTCTTCGGCTGAGAACCTACGTTGGCCAACCCTACTATCATTTGAAGGAAATCGTCTATCCTCTCTTTTTTCTCCAGAAGAAAAACGACGGCCTTGGCTGTTTTCCCTATTTTCATTTGAAGAGAAACGACTTCCCTGTCCTTCTCGTCTGTCATCGGAAGAAAATTTTCTTGGTTGACTGTCTCTGCTGTCTGATTGGAATCGCCTTCCTGGAGCATCGTTTCTATCGTTAGAAGAGAAACGACGGCCTTGGCTTTCCTTGTTTTCATTTTGAGAGAAACGGCCACCCTGTCCACCTCGTCTATCATCAGAAGAGAATTTCCTTGGTTGACCATCTCTGCTGTCTGATTGAAATCGTCTTCCCTGCTCACCTTTTCTATCGTCAGAAGAGAACCTTCGCCCTTGATTTCTATCTTCATCGCGATTATCTGAACGAATGAAAGAATCTCTCCTTACATCTTTTTTGGATCCGTCGTACAACTCATAAGAACGAATTTCGCAGTTTTGAGTGCCATTTACCAGCTCATACCGATCGGTAAAACGAAGACCAATGTTTCTGAAACAATCATCTGAATTGCTGAATATCCAAACCTGAAAACCGACAAAATTCTTTTTCAACGTTTCACCAATCATTACAAAAAGAGATTCGGTAGATTGTTCATTACCACGTTGAGCTACAGGTGGATTCAATAAAATAAATCCATTTTTCTTCTCTGGTTTAATCGATGAAAAATCAGATATCGAGAATTGTATATCCTTTTTTAACCCGGCATTTTTTGCATTTTCGGTGGCAATTTTCACATTAACAGACGAAATATCTGATGCAAAAATCTGATGATCAAAAGGCACCTCATAATCGGCATTATAAATGGAATCGAAGAGGTTTTCGTCGAAATCTTTCCAACATTCAAAAGCAAAAGATTTGCGGAACATTCCTGGTGGTATTTTTCTGGCAATCAGCGCAGCTTCAATAGCCAAAGAACCTGAACCACACATTGGATCAAAGAAATCACATTGTCCTTTCCAACCTGCAATTTTCAACAACCCGGCAGCCAAAACTTCGCACACCGAAGTGTCTTGTCCCGAACGATATCCTCTTTTGTGTAATGATTCGCCTGAACTGTCGAGAGAGATTGAAACTTCGTCGGCAGTAGCGTGAACGTTAATTCGTATATCCGGATTTTCAGCATTAACAGAAGAACGTTTCCCTGTGGTTGCCTTAAAATAATCGACAATTGCGTCTTTCGTTTTCAGTCCAACAATCATAGAACTATTAAAAGCTTCAGAATCAACGGTGCTGATTACCGAAAAAGTTTTTTGAACATCGAAATAATTCGACCATTCAATTTCCCTCACACAGTTGTAAAGATCGTTAGCACTCTTAACTTTTTTCTCTTTAATGATAACTAAAATGCGCAGAGCAGTACGGCAACAAAAATTTGCTTTATACAAAATCTCTTTTGAACCACTAAATTTTACTTCATTAACAGCAACTTCAACATCTGTTGCTCCAATTTCAATCAATTCTTCTTTTAAAATATTCTCTAGCCCTGCGAATGTTTTCGCTAGCATTTGTAACTTTTCTGAAGCCATAATAAATTAAATTCCACCTCCGTCATTAAAACTTGCATTTCTAACTTTAAACTGAACAACTTTCGAATTTGGGGGCAGGTCGTTAGTTACCCAAACGTTACCACCAATGATAGAGCCTTTTCCAATTGTAATTCGGCCTAAGATGGTTGCCTGAGCATATATGATTACGTCGTCTTCAATAATTGGGTGACGGGGAACTCCTTTAATTGGATTTCCATTTTCATCGAGAGTAAAACTTTTTGCACCTAAAGTTACTCCTTGATAGAGTTTTACATTTTTTCCAATAATACAAGTTGCACCAATAACAGTTCCAGTACCATGGTCGATTGTAAAATATTCGCCAATTTTTGCTTCTGGATTAATATCTATACCAGTCTCTGAATGAGCCATTTCTGTGATAATACGAGGAATAAGAGGCACTCCCAGTTCTACCAATTTATGTGCAATTCTATAACTAGATATGGCTCTGATTGCAGGATAGCAAAAGATTATTTCACCACGCCCCATAGCGGCAGGATCTCCAAGAAAGGTTGCTTCAACATCGCACGACAGAAGTTTCCTAAGGATTGGAAGATAAGCAATAAAATCGGCCGCTAACTTTCTAGCTTTTTTTGTATTTATAGAAAGTTTTGTTTCCAGATCGAACTTATCGGAACAAGAAAAGCAGAGCCCGGCTAGAATTTGCTCGCTTAGCAAGTCGAAAACCTCATCGACATAAACACCCATATAGTATTTTATAGCGATTGGGTCAAGGGTGGTGTTGCCAAAATATCCAGGAAATAGAATTTCCCGAACCTTGTTTACAAAAACTTCCATTTTCACAATAGAAGGCATAGGCTCTCCTATTTGATGTTCGTGGCATACATTTCCGAAAGAATCGCTTTCAGAAAGCTTGTGTACGGATTCTCTCAAGACTTCGGAGAGATCATGTTCGCTATACGTTGACATCGTTGTTGAATAAAGGTGTGCTTAAATATCTTTCTCCTGTATCGCAAATAATAGTTACAATAGTTTTTCCTTTGTTTTCGGGTCGTTTAGCAATTTCTAAAGCGGCGAAAACATTTGCGCCTGATGAAATTCCGGCTAAGATTCCTTCTTGCTTTGCAAGTTGTCGGGCAAATTCGAAGGCTTCATCGTTCTTAACTTTAAATACTTCATCTATTAATTCGGTTCTTAAAACCTTTGGAATAAAGCCTGCTCCAATTCCTTGAATCTTGTGCATTCCTGCTGGTTCTCCAGAAAGAACTGCTGAATCGGCAGGTTCAACAGCAACAGAATGAATAGATGGTTTTACCGATTTAAGAAAATCGGAAACGCCTGTTATTGTGCCTCCTGTTCCGGCTCCAGCAATAAATATATCTACTTTGCCTTCAGTGTCTTCCCATATTTCAACGGCAGTTGTATTCTTATGAAATTCAGCATTTGCTTCATTTTCGAACTGCATTGGTATATATGAGTTTTTATTTTCAGCGGCAAGTTCGTTTGCTTTCTGAATTGAACCTTTCATGCCCGAGATAGCCGGCGAAAGATATAATTCAGCACCATAAGCTTTTAAAATTATTCTTCGCTCAACAGAAACACTTTCGGGCATTACAATAATAAGTTTATAACCTTTTACAGCACAAAGCATTGCTAAACCAATTCCGGTATTTCCACTAGTAGGTTCAATAATAATAGTATCTTTATTTATGAGTCCTTTTTTCTCAGCAGCTTCAATCATTGCAAAAGCCAACCGATCTTTAACTGAACCTCCAGGATTCATTGATT
Source organism: uncultured Prolixibacteraceae bacterium (assembly GCA_964604035.1). Lineage (GTDB taxonomy): Bacteria > Bacteroidota > Bacteroidia > Bacteroidales > Prolixibacteraceae > CAYMTR01. Next base: position 16,464 of record CAZRXT010000002.1, read on the forward strand.
CAAGTTTCACATAAACATCAGCGTCAATTCCTTCAGTTAATTTTCGGAGTTTAACTAATGGGGTTTTTCCTATAAGTTGGGAAATATCATTTACTTTATTCATAATACTTTAAGATGAGGTTATAAAAATGATCTTTATAGAAGGAAAGAATTATTGAATGCAACAACAGCAACTTTCGCAATAATTTGTGAACATATATTGGCTGTTTCTCATCGTTAATAAATTTTGAATGTAATTTTCATAAAAAGAATTGTAATTCACAAATTCTAAAAGTTGTAAAAGCGAAGTTCGTGTAAAATTTATTATTCCGAAAGGATTTTCTATACATGATGTATTAATTGATCAACAAAACAGATTGCATTTTTAATTCGATCTTCACCTTCTCCGCTTACAATTTGATATTTAAAACCATATTTTTTAAGGTTTTCGATATAAATATCATGGAGTACTTTTCTGTTTTCGCCTCCATTTTCCCTCACAGGATCATAAATCCATGGCAAGTCGATATCGCAGACAAGGAAAAGATCAATATTGCTATTTTCGATATATGAATCGAGCCATTTTGGACGTTTGTTATAAACGAAATCGAACCATACTTTTGTGATAATCAACCACGTATCGAAGAATACAGGCGATTTGTCTGGTAGAAGATTCTTTTCAATTTCAATTTGTTTTCGGGCAATAAATTCTACATCGTTGTAGGTATATGGGCGTTTTAAGTTTTCAATGTAAGATCGAGAAAACTCGGGAACACTAAGTGAATGGTAGTGGTTTGCCAAAGCATCTGAAATGGTACTTTTCCCTGTTGATTCGGCCCCGGTTATGGCAACTTTTATTTGCTGGCTAAACATTGATTCTTTTTAATTCTTTTTTCCACTCAAAATAGCCCCAAAATGCAGATCCTAAATATATTAGGTATAGAATTGCTGTTGGATATAAATCTTGGTTGAAATAGATAATTACAGAAACTAAATTTACCACAATCCAAACCAGCCAGCATTCAACATTTTTCTTGGCTACCATCCATGTTCCCACAATACTGAATGCGGTCATAAATGAGTCGGCAACAGGCACTGGCGAATCTGTAAACCTGTTAAGAATGAAAAAAACAGCTATCCAAAGCACTAATGAAATTGGAACTAAGTAATAAATTTGCTTCCTATTAATTGCAGACACTTTTAGTTTTTCTTCACCGTCGTTTCCCAACGATTTTTTAGACCATGTAATCCAACCATAAAAACTAACAAACACATAGTATAGTTGTAATGTCATTCCGGCATAAAACTTTGCTTCGAGAAAAACATAGATGTATAAAACCGCAGTTAAAAGGCAAAGTAGCCAAGTTAGAATGTTTTGCTTAACAGATAAGATAACATACAAGACACCAAAAATAGCACCCAAAATCTCAACCCAATTACTGGAAAACCAAGCAATTATTCTTTCAAACATTACTATTTTCCTTTGAGTATTGAGTCGTATTCCGATGGATTGTTTAATATTTGGATTGCTTTCTTAATCTCATCATCTTCTGCGTTAATAATCTCATAAAATTCACTCGAATTCCAAAGGTCGCGGGCAATTATAGCTTTCAAATGCCTTTTGGCATGTTCTGTAAGTTTGTCAATCGATTCTTGTTCTTTAGGAACATCTTTCTTTTCACCTTCACTCCAAAGGTCTTCGAGCATTTTATTCGGAACTTCAAAGTCTTTTTTGAATGTTGAAAAGACCGGATATTTCTTCATGAGTTCTTTTCTATTTTCATCGACATAACTGACAATAAATTGATTAATGATATTTTTACGAATCAATTGATTGTAGTATTTATAGTAGGATGAAGTATCGACCGGAATAAAAATATCAGGGACTACACCACCTCCACCATATACGGTTCTATTGTTGATTAGCGTTTTATATTTCAGCGAATCGTTAACAACAATGCTATCCTTGCTAAATAATTCGCCATTAGTCGCCCTATCGTACAATTCATTTTTATACTCGTCGACACCTTCTTCGTAAGGTCGTTGTATGCATCGTCCGCTTGGAGTGTAATAATGAGCTGTTGTAAGCCGAACCATTGATCCATCGGTAAGGTAATAAGGTTGTTGAACCAATCCTTTTCCAAAAGATCGTCGACCTATTATTATTCCCCTATCCCAGTCTTGCACCGCGCCTGAAACAATTTCACTTGCAGATGCAGAACCTCCGTTAATAAGAATGACCAATTTTCCATTTTCAAAAATACCATCAGGCACAGATGTGTAATCTTTCTTTGAGCTCCTTAAACCTTCGGTATATACAATCATTCTTCCCGATTCAAGGAAATGGTCTGCAATTTCATAAGCAGCAGTTAAAAAGCCACCACCATTTCCACGAAGGTCGAGGACAAGGTTTTCAAGCTTAGAATTTGTTTTCAACTTATTAACAGCTGCAACAAACTCATCGGTAGATGTTGATGCAAAGCGGTTAAGTTTTACATACCCCGTTTTATTGTCGAGCATGTAAGCCGCATCTAAACTATAAATTGGAATTTTGTCTCGTACAATATCGAATTCAAGCAAATCGGTTTCGTTATCGCGTACAATTTTAAGTTTTACAATGGATCCTTTAGGACCCCGAAGCTTTTTGAAAACTTCCTGATTTGTAATTCCTTTACCGGCAACCATTTCATCGTCGACGTAGATAATTCGGTCGCCTGCCTGTAAACCAACTTTTTCGGACGGGCCACCAGGAATAATTTGCAAAACCATTAACGTGTCGCGAAGGATGTTAAAAGATATACCAATACCATCGAAACTTCCTTGTAGAGGTTCGTTCATTTCTTCAACTTCATCTTTTGAAATGTAAACAGAATGCGGATCGAGTTCACTTAAAAGATTTGTAATAGCAACTTCTGTAAGTTTTTCAAGGTTAGTTGAGTCGACATAATAGCTTTCGACAAGCCTCAAAAGACGGCTGAATTTAGCAGTTTGATTTTGCTGATCTTG
>CAZRXT010000002.1:19548-30109 GCA_964604035.1 uncultured Prolixibacteraceae bacterium
AAAAACTCTTAACAATTATTCCCATTCAATTGTTGCAGGCGGTTTTGAACTTATGTCGTAAACAACACGATTAATTCCTCGGACTTTGTTTATTATATCGTTCGAAACTTTAGCTAAAAATTCGTAAGGTAAATGCACCCAGTCAGCGGTCATTCCATCAGTAGAAATTACTGCGCGGAGGGCTACAACATTCTCGTAAGTTCGCTCGTCGCCCATTACTCCAACCGATTGTACAGGAAGTAGCATAACACCTGCTTGCCAAACGGTATCATATAAACCCCATTCGTGTAGCGAGTTTATAAAGATCGCATCAGCTTCCTGAAGGATGCGTACCTTCTCGGGTGTTACGTCGCTCAAAATTCTGATCCCTAAACCTGGTCCGGGGAATGGATGACGTCCAAGCAGCTTCGGGCTGATACCTAATTCCTGACCTACGCGTCGAACTTCATCTTTAAAAAGAGATTTGAGCGGTTCAACAACTTTCAGATTCATTTTTTCAGGTAATCCGCCTACGTTGTGATGAGATTTGATTGTTGCTGATGGGCCGTTAACTGAAACAGACTCAATTACATCAGGATAAATGGTTCCCTGAGCAAGCCACTTAACTTCTTGTATTTTGTGGGCTTCTTCATCAAATACTTCAATAAAGTCGCGACCTATAATTTTACGTTTCTGCTCCGGCTCTCTAATATCTTTTAAATCTTCCCAGAATTTCTTGCTTGCATCTACCCCAATAACGTTCAAGCCCATACCTTTGTATTGTTCAAGAACATTGATAAATTCATCTTTTCGCAATAACCCGTTGTCAACAAAAATACAGGTAAGGTTTTTTCCTATCGCTTGATGAAGCAAAACACCTGCAACTGTTGAATCGACACCTCCAGAAAGCCCTAAAACAACCCTATCGTTTCCAAGTTGGCTTTTCAAGTCTTTTATTGTTGTTTCGATAAATGAAGCAGGAGTCCAAGATTGTTGGCAGCCACAAATATTAACTACAAAGTTATAAAGGAGCTGTTTTCCCTCTGTTGTGTGATAAACTTCGGGGTGAAACTGTATTGCGTAAGTTAGTTCATCATCAATTTTATAAGCTGCATACTGAACATCGTCGGTACTGGCAATTACTTTATAATTATCGGGTATTGTTTTGATTGTGTCTCCATGCGACATCCAAACCTGAGTATCTATTGAAACGCCCGAAAACAAATCATTTTCATGATCGATATATTTTAGAATAGCCCGACCATATTCGCGACTGTTTGAATGAGCGACTTCTCCTCCAAAGAAATGAGCCAAATATTGAGCGCCATAACATACTCCAAGTAAAGGAAGATTTCCTTTAATGCCACTGAGGTCAATACGAGGACCTTTTTCATCTCTCACAGAATAAGGGCTTCCAGAAAGGATGACACCTTTAACACTTTCGTCGATAATCGGGAAATGATTAAATGGATGTATTTCGCAATATACATTCAATTCACGCACCCTGCGTCCAATGAGCTGAGTATATTGTGAACCAAAATCTAGAATCAGAATTTTTTCCTGCATGATTAATTTTATTAGTAGCGCAAAGATAACCTGATTGGGTAAATATAAAAAAAGGATGAACCCTAATCGAGTGCATCCTTTAAAATATTTATCGGTATTTGTCTAATTTGATCCGTAAACCTGTTGTTCGGTATAAAAACCGTCGGCTATTACGGTTTGACGAATGTTTTCTTTGGTTACAGCTACCGGTTTTAAAAAGATAGTGGGAACATCTTTTCTTCCATTGTTTATCTTCCCAGTAGCGTTTGAAATTTTTTTATTTTGTGCAAGTTTTTCGGCCAGTTCGACTGAAGCACCAGCTATTTGTTTTATTGATTTATAAACAGTTAACGACATTTTGCCATCTTTAACTGCCTTAACAGATGCTAACTCTGCATCTTGCCCAGTTAAAATCACATCACCACCATAATCTAATTCTTCCATGGCTTTAAGAGCCCCCATTGCCAAGCCATCGTAGCTTGTAATAATTGCATCAATTTTTTTACCTGATAAATTCAAAATGTTTTTTGAAATGTGATATGCATTTTCCATTGACCAATCTTCAACAAAAGTTTTATACACGATGTTTATTTTACCATTATCGATAGATGGTTTTAAGATTTTTTCTTGTGCTTCTTTAATGAAAAGAGCATTTACATCGCTCGGGTCGCCCCAGAGTAATACGTAATTTCCTTCTGGTTTATGTTGTAGGGCATAATCAATCATTAAACTACCAATTTGAGCTCCTTCAAAAGTTACAAAATAATCGAGGTCCGAATTTTTTATCAATCGGTCGTATCCAATAACAGGAACGTTATAGTCGTGCGCATCGCGAACAATTGCAGCAGCAGTATTTCCATTTGCAGCAACAACAATCAATACGTCAACGCCTAATTCCAAGAGTTCTGTTGCTTGTTTGAGTTGGAGATTTTCATCATTGTTTGCTATACGGGTAACAACCTCAATTCCCTTTTCTTTTGCAGCTTTTTCTACATAAGCTTGGTCTACAGGCCATCTGAAACCTTCGCCGGCAGGAATTAATAAGCCAATTTTAGTTTCACCTGAGTTTTTGCAGGAAAAAATTGAAGGGATTAGTAATACAAGGATCATGGCGACCTGTATCTTTTGGCAAAGAAATTTCTTCATACTTAGAAGTATTATTTATTTAACAATTATGCACTTTAAATTTTTTCTTTAAAATTAGGCTAAAAATAGTTATTTTGTGAAAATGATTTTCCTAAATCACAGATAAAAACGTAATGAAAATCATTTTTATATTAGTCAATTATTTTCTAGTTTTAGCATCGTAAAACCAAGATCAATTAAATTCTACCTACTTAACTTTTATTTGTGATTTAAAAATTAAAAAGTGTGTGATTTTATTTATTTATTTTTTCTTATAATCAGATCAAAATGAGCGTAAATAGTGTAACCTCGAATCGAAAAATCGCAATTCAGAATTGGGCAGATTTAAAGATTGGAACAAAGATTGGAATTGGGTTTGGTGTTTTGATTATTCTTTCTGTAATAATTGGAGGTTTAACTACCATCAATATGAGCAGAATTCAATCTGAAACAAAATTTCTTGCAAATGAATCACTTCCATCTGTTAATGAATCTTTCAGAATAGATAAAGATTGGAGAGAAGTTTTAATTTATATGCAGGCTTACGATTTTCAGGGTAATCCATATTATCTAAACAGAGCTGATCAGTACCTTACTAAATACAAAAATTCTTTAGATGCTTTAGTAAAACTTTCAACAAATTCTAAAAAAGCAACTATTAGTAAAGATAAACTCATAGCATTACAATCTTCTTTAAATGAATATAGTTCGCTTGTTGATCAGTACAAAATACTTGAATCGAACAACCATAAATTATTAGTTGATATTGAAGACAATATAAAGATTCTTCAAAGTTCAGGATCGGCTGGTTCTAATGTAGGAGCCAACATTGTAAGTGCAGGTTATCAGATTCATCTTTCGATGGTTAAAAGAATGCCAAGGGAGTTGAATGCTGCTCAGGAATATTTGAACAAGGCAGAGAATGCTGGCGGAAGAGGAAATGCACTTACGAATAGCATTATCAATTCTTCGGAGCAATTTATTACAAGTTATAAAAAAGCCCGTGAGATTGAGTTAAAACGCAATGAAATCGAGAACCTTATGAAGGTTGACATTATGGCCTTGGCCGATGTTGGTCTCGATCAGATTACTGAAATGACAGAAAAGACCAATGGAATTATTACTTCATCGCGGGCATTATCTAATATTATTCTTTTTATACTTCTGATTATAGGTGTTGTTCTTGCTTTTGCTATCTCAAAATCAATTACTTCGTCTATTAAGGAGGGATTGAAAATTGCACAAAATATTTCAAATGGAGTTTTGCATCGCCAACAGGTTGTTGTGCGTAAAGATGAAATTGGTGAATTAATGACGGCTCTTAACCGTATGAATAACCAACTTAAGTTCATTGTAGAAGAAATTTCGGGAGGAATTCAGAATATTGTTCAGGCCAGTCAGGAAATGAATAAAAATGCCAGTTCATTGAGCGAAGCTGCTACCGATCAGGCTGCTACTACTGAAGAGATATCAAGTTCGATTGAAGAATTACATGCTAACTTCCTTCAGAATGCTGATAATGCTGAAGAAACAGAACGAATAGCTATGGCTTCGGTTGATGGAATTCGCGAAGGGAATAAAGCAACAGTTCATGCAAGTGAATCTCTTAATGATATTATTGAAAGGGTTGCTTTTATCGGAGATATTGCTTTCCAGACTAACATTTTGGCATTAAATGCAGCAGTTGAAGCTGCCCGTGCCGGCGATCACGGCAGAGGTTTTGCGGTTGTGGCTGCCGAAGTAAAAAAATTGGCCGATAGCAGTAAAGAAGCAGCAGGGCTTATCAACCAAGTTTCAAGAGAAACTGTTATTGCTTCGGATAAAGCTGGGGCTAAGCTCAAAAGTATTGTTCCTGAAATTGAAAAGACTGCAATTTTAGTTCAAGGCATTAAGCTTGCAAGTAGTGAGCAAGAGGCTGGTATAAACCAAATTAACAATGCAATTCAGCAGTTGAACAACATTGCACAACAAAATGCATTTAGTTCCGAAAATATGGCAAATTCGTCGCAAGAATTATCTATGCTTGCAGGAAAGTTAAAGAAGACAATTGCCTTTTTCAAAATTGATTCGTAAGCCATAAATTTGTTTTTTGTTATAAATTCATATCTGAAACAGCTTCTATATTAGAGGCTGTTTTTTTATTCTCAAATTCTTCAATTGGGATTTATAATGAACATCCCTGATGTATTTTGTTGTTATTTTTACCGTAAAATTTAAAAGAATGAAAGCTATCATTTTTGCAGCAGGCTTGGGAACAAGGCTCAAGCCACTAACCAATAATTGCCCTAAGGCATTAGTTAACTTAAATGGAAAGCCTCTTTTGTGGCATTCAATAATGAAACTTAAATTGGTTGGAGTTACCGATATTACAGTTAATGTTCATCATTTTGCCGATGCTGTTATTAGTTATTTGAAAACCGAAGATTTTGGGGTTACTATCCGCATTTCAGACGAACGTGATTTTTTGCTTGACACTGGAGGTGGAATCATGAAAGCCAGATCATTTTTAGATGGAAATGAGCCTTTTATTGCCTGTAATGTCGACATCATATCTTCGGTTGATCTGAATAAGGTAATCGAATTTCATAACGAAAAAAAACCACTAGCAACCCTTGTGGTAAGGATGCGCGAAACTAGCCGTTACTTAATGTTTGATGAAACGATGCAACTTTCGGGATGGAAAAATATATCCTCGGGCGAAGAGATTGTTTCAAATGCCAGATTTCAACATTCAAAGCCTTTTGCCTTTAGCGGAATTCAGGTTGTCTCGCCAGCCCTTTTCGATTTGATTACTGAAGAGGGAAAGTTTTCAATTACGCCTCTTTATCTCCGTTTGGCCCAGCAAAATGTAATTCTGGGATATAACGATAATTCTGACTTTTGGCTTGACTTAGGCAAGCCAGGGCAAATTGAAATTGCCGAAAAATATCTAGCTACTAAGCATTCTTGATTTATTATTCGTGCTTGAATGCCTCTCATTTTTTGGTGAAACTATCTTTTTAATGCCTGCCTGTAAAGTCCATTTTAGCTAATGATTCTTTACAACAACTTAATTGTTCTGAAATATTTGACATAGTAAGGTTCTTTACCTTTGACCAGATGATAACCAAAAATTTTAACTATGTCGAAATTGAAAAATGCTCTTTTACTATCCTCATCGGGAGGTAGTTTGTCGCAAGAAGTTGCGATTATTGACCTACTTATCAATCAAAAAAAAATTGAAATTAATGAAGACGAAACCTTCTTAGCCGGTTTTGGTTCGGGTGCATTAACCCTTGTTGCACTTAATGCTTGCTTCAGAAAAAACAATCCTTGTTCATGGGAAAATTTTTTCAAAGAAGATTTTCTTAACTCAATTTCAGACGAAGAAATCTTTATTAAAATCCATCCTATTCACTGGTCTACACTTCCGTTACGAAGAAAAATTTCAGAATTTATGACCGAAAGTGGATATTCAAAAATTTCAGACCTTCCCTTTGTTTCGAATATTTTGGCTTTCTCTGTCGATATGCAAAAGACCATTTGGCTTAAGAGTAATAGTATAAAAGAAGCATCAAGCGATTTGTCTGATATAATGATGGCAACTTCGGCAATACCCGTTCTATTTCCCCCGCAACAAATTAATAGCGTTAATAATGATCGTTTATCAATTCCCGATGGTGCTTATATTGAAGGTGCAATGGAGGGGATTTTCAAAAAGGTTAAACGGCAATTAAAGGAGGTTGTTAGCGAAAACGGCCAGTTTGAAAAGCTATTTATTGTTAGTCCACAACGCCATTTTGAGTCCGATATAATAACACCTTACAATTATCACCGCATGAACCTTGATGAAAAAGATAATTTTAGCGACTATTTAGATAATATATCAATGTCAGGGTTTCTGCAATTTTTGAAAAAAATTCAACGTGCAAATTCAAAGAAAAAGATAGCAAAGTCAATCTATGTTTGTATGCCTGAGATGGTAAGTAGCCTTGATCTGCTTGATTTTTCAGACCAAAGTGTGAAATACAAAGAAACCTACGAGTGGTTCGAATTGAATATGAGTAGATTAATGGTTGAACTCGATGAATTTGTAGCCGAAAAAACAGAAACGTTAGTCCGATAAATTAAGTATTCCTTTTATTGAGACTAAAACTCATATTAAGAGCTTCTGAAAATCCATTTTGATTATTGGTTGCTTCAACTAACGTGTATTTTTTGTGCAAGATTGGTGGCGAATTTTTAAGAATATAAGGGTGTTCAACAAAATCAAGCATGTCGATGTCGTTAAAATCATTGCCAATACCAGCTGTGGCAGAGTAATCAATGCCCAGCTGGTCGCACAACCAACGAATGCCATGACCTTTTGAAACTGTTTCGGGGAAAATCTCCATCCAGATAAAATCAGGATCAACAGGCGATGTTGTTCTAATCACCTTAATTCCAGTTATCAACGAAAGTATTTTTGATTTAAGCTGATCGAAAAGCATTTCATTGTGTGGGATAATTGCCATAATCTGTCCTGCTTCAGTTGGTAAATTGTCAGGGGTTAGTTTTTCGTAATCGCCATTATGCCGATACAGATAATTATCAAATTCATTGCATTTTCCTGCTCCTCGGTGATATAGGAATCGGTTATTGTTTGGAATTGGATCGAAAACGTAAAAGTTAATATCAACAGAAACTAAATGTCTAATAAGCTCGGTGAGTGTTTCGGGCTTAAACTGTTCCGAAGTAAGTAGATGTTGATTCTTCCAATCATAAACACCTCCGCCCGAGGAGAATACAATATAATCGAAAGGTGTTTTCAAGGGGAGAACGTCTTTTACTTTGTGCATACTGCGGCCAGTGGCAACAACCCTCAAAACGCCCATCTCCCCTAGCCTTTCAAGCGATTCTAAATCGGCAATTGATATCGATTTGTCGTCTTTAAGAAAAGTTCCGTCAAGATCGGTCGCAACAAGTTTTACCAAACCATGTTTTGTCTGATGTGTCATTCTGTAGTATTATCAAACGTTGAAACAATGGCATCAAAATTAAGGATCACAACTGACATTTACTCTTTAAAAATGTCAAATCGACAGCATTTTTTTTGTGGCACATCCTTTGAAATGTGCATATATCGATAAATTTAAAATAATAACATTAAAATATTTATACCATGTCGAAAGGAAAAATTGGAGTTACAAGTGAGAATTTATTCCCTATTATTAAAAAGTTTCTTTATTCCGATCATGAAATTTTCCTTCGTGAAATAGTTTCAAATGCGGTAGACGCAACTCAAAAATTGAAAACATTAGCTCAGAAAGGTGAATTTGTTGGAGATGTTTCAGATCTAAAGGTTGAAGTTAAACTCAACAAGGAAGCTAAAACTCTTACTGTTTCGGATAGTGGAATTGGTATGACAGCCGAAGAGGTTAAGAAATTCATCAATCAAATTGCTTTCTCGGGAGCAAACGAATTTCTTGATAAATATAAAGATGATGCCGCTTCAATTATTGGTCATTTTGGATTAGGTTTCTACTCATCGTTCATGGTTTCTGACCAGGTTGAAATTGTTACCCGTTCGTATCAGCCCGAAGCAGAGGCTTGCCACTGGAGTTGTGATGGTTCGCCAGAATATACGCTCGATAAAGCTGAACGCGAAACTGTTGGTACCGACATTATTATGCACATTTCTGAAGAGTCGAGCGAATTTCTAGAAGAACATCGCATTAAAGAGTTGCTTGAGAAATACTGTAAATTCTTGCCATCGCCTGTTGTTTTCGGAAAAGTAAAAGAATGGAAGGACGGGAAATATGAAGATACTGAGAAGGAACTGATTATTAACGATACTAATCCGGCCTGGACTAAAAAACCTGCCGACCTTACTGAAGAAGAATACAAAAATTTCTATCATCAGCTGTACCCAGTTTCTGATGAACCATTATTCCATATTCATTTGAATGTCGATTATCCATTCAAACTTACAGGAATTCTTTATTTCCCAAAGATTAAAAACACGGTTGAAGTTCAGAAAAATAAGATACAACTTTATTGTAATCAGGTTTTTGTAACTGACCATGTCGAAGAAATTGTTCCCGACTTCCTGACATTGTTGCATGGAGTTATCGATTCGCCCGACATTCCGCTTAATGTGTCGCGCTCTTATTTGCAAAGCGATCACAACGTGAAAAAGATTTCGGCACACATCACCAAAAAAGTAGCCGATCGGTTGGAAGAGCTATTCAAAAATGACCGTGCCGATTTCGAAAGCAAGTGGGATGACCTTAAGATTTTCATGGAATATGGCCTGCTTTCAAACGATAAATTCACCGAAAAGGCCAAGAAGTTCTTCCTTTATAAAAACACCGATGATAAATATTTTACTCCAGAAGAGTATGAAAACATCATCAAGGAGAACCAAAAAGATAAGGACGATAATCTGATTCACCTCTATGCCAGCAACAAAGAAGAGCAATTCTCGTTTATTGCTGCTGCAAAAGATAAAGGTTACGATGTGTTGCTAATGGATAGCGTGCTTACTGCTCCTATAATCAATAAATTTGAACAGGATAACTATAAAAATCGCTTCATTCGTGTTGATTCAGATGTTGCTGAGAAGCTTATTGTGAAAGACGATACAATAAAAATGCACCTCTCTCAGGAAGAACAAAACGAACTTGAACCTGTGTTTACGGCTGTTACCCCAAAGGGCAAAGCAGGATACTATGTAACTTTCGAAGACCTTGGAGAAAGTGCTCAGCCAATGGTAATTACCCAAAACGAGTTTATGCGAAGGATGAAAGACATGAGTGCCATTCAGCCCGGAATGAACATGTATGGTAACATGCCCGACAGCTACACTCTTGTTGTGAACGTTTCGCATCCGTTGGTAAAAGAAGTAATTGAAGATAAAAACAGCCATTTGAGTGCCGAGTTTGCTCCAATTAATCAAAAATTGAAATCATTGAACGAAGAGATTGGAGCTTTGGAAAAACTTAAAGAAGGTAAAAAAGACGATGAAATTGCTCAGGAAGAGAAAGATAAATTACAACAAGTAACCAAAGAAACTCAAGATCTTGAATTGCAGAAACGCGAAAAGCTTACTGCCTTTGGTGCCGAGAATCAACTTGCAAAACAGATGGTTGACCTTGCTTTATTGGCAAACAACATGCTAAAAGGCGAAGCACTCGATCAGTTTGTAAAACGTAGCATTGAACTCATCAAAAAGTAACATACATTTTTATCACATCCACAAAGATAGGCTGCCCTTGGGGGTGGCCTTTTTTGTTGTATTTATCAGCAAAATGGGAAATAATTATGATGATTATTTGCCGTAACTAAAATAAGGAGAATCAATTTACTTGATGCGTTCCGTCGGGAAGGAACACTACATTAGGCTCAACCTTAGTACTATCAAATAAATCGTAGCTCTTTTTTAGGTCAGACCAAAGGCTAATTTTGTCTTTGTTCTTAGCGTATTGTTTTGTTAGTTCTGAATATTTTTTATCGCTCAGTTTAGCCGGATATATGGCAATATTAATCTGTTTTTGGCCGCCTTTATAAGCTTCAATACAGTAAATAAACAGCTCTTTTATTCGCTCATCGGTCATAGCAAGGCATCCTGATGACAGGCAATCGCCATGAATGTATATTTCATTTCCCAGATGGCCTCGTACACCTCTAATGCGGTCGGAATCATTGGGATAGTTAATTTCCATCGACAAATAGTATTTGCTGTATGGATTCAGATCGGAGATGTGATAAAAACCTTCGGGTGCCTGCAAATCGCCCGAACGCCTTTTAGGTCCTACATTTCCAGAAATTTCACAAATTGGAAGTTCTTTTAAAAGAACAAATGTAGAGTCGCTACTGTTTTTTGCCCAAACTTCTAAAATCTTCTCTGTTTTGAAAGCACGAATGAAGATTCTCATTTCGTCGCGACAAATAA
>CAZRXT010000002.1:30209-32290 GCA_964604035.1 uncultured Prolixibacteraceae bacterium
ATCTTCTCTGTTTTGAAAGCACGAATGAAGATTCTCATTTCGTCGCGACAAATAAAGTGCTCTTCAAGAGTTTTGTTTACTATTTTTTCTTTTGCATTATAAGCTTGCCGAACGCGGGTATAGCTCATTGGTTCGTTTGAAAAATGTGGCATTGATATTCCTGAACCTGGAAAAAATAAAGTGAAAAGTATTATTAAAAGTTGCATACGCGAATCTGAAAATTGACGGGCAAAAATAGAAAAAAAACGCTCGAAAACGCGTTCATCATGAATAAAGGTCTTGTATAAACAGTATGTGAACAAAACAAAAATGGGATCCAAATTAGAACCCCATTCTTGTTTGTGAGAAAAAAGCTTATGTTTTAAGAGAATAACAGAGGCATAAAACAAGCTATAAGCCCAAGATATTCTTCTTCTGTTTTGGGTGTACTTGTAAGCAATTGCTGACTCATAAATTTCTCATAACCAATTCGGTTCATTATCTCTTTTTTCTTGATAGTACGCATTTCTGAATTAACAAGTTCTACTCCGAAATTCCCTTCTTTGCTCGAATACTGAATTTCAAATTCATCATTTCGGACAATGAAACAGCACCCTTCTTCTCTCTTAAAACAAATTACAACAAACGATTTATTGGTCTCGGGGTAAGACAATGTCCAAGTTCTGAATGCAGACTCGTTAATTACAACTGCCTGACTTGACGAATTTAATTCATAGTTCCCGAAAGAGGTATTGCTTTCGCCTTTTAGTGTCGCTGCTTTTGATATGGTTGCAGAACAAACCATTAACACAAAAAATGTTGCAATAATTACGATTGATTTTCTCATAGCTAATAAATTTTTAGATTTTAATTTCTTGCCTATAAGACTTAAATCGTTTTAAAATGTTACACAAATTATTCCGAATTTGATTTTTATCGGTTAATGGCAATTATCCGACGATAAACGACATTTGACAGCTTGCTTTCTGAGATTTTTGAATGAAAATTTCTCATCAAAAGGAACAACGTAACAGCAACAATTTAGGTTTTATCGTTTTGCCGATGATTCGCGAATAATAAGCCTTGTATCCACCACTATTTGTACAGGTTCAGCAACAATATTGTTTTCGGCCTGAAGTAACAGTAATTGAGCTGCTTTACTTCCCATTTCAAATGTAGGATGTTCTATCGATGTTAAAGGTGGGTCAACAAAAGAAGCATGAAAATCATCGGTAAAGCCAACCAGCGAAATATCATGGGGAATCCTTATCCCTCTTTTTTTTATCTCTTTCATTACAGCAAAAACCACTGTGTCGTTCACGCCAAAAATAGCATCGGGCGGGTTTTGTAGATCTAACAATTTATGGGAAGCTGAAGTTGCCGAAGGTAAATCTAAATTAGAGTAAACCAGTAGATTATCATCAAAAGGAAGGTTGCAATCTTTAAGTCCTAATTTGTAACCCTCAATTCTCTCTTTTGAAATATTTAAATTGGCAGGGCCAGCAATATGAGCAATTCTTTTTGAACCAGTTTGAAAAAAATGATTCGTGATTTGCCTCGAAGCTTCAACGTTGTTTACAACAACAGATGAAAATTCTTCGGTACGGCAAACTCGGTCAAAAAATACCAAAGGAATTTCATCCTCGAGCAATGTGTCGAAATGCGAATAATCTTTTGTTTCCTGCGAAATGCATGCAATAATACCTTCAACCCTCAAATTCATTAAGTTACGGATACAATGTTTTTCTTTTTCATACGATTCGTTTGAAGATGTTACAATTACATAGTATCCTTTTTTCCCGGCTTCATCTTCAATACCATTTATTATAGATGAATAGAAATGAGTTACAATATCGGGAACAATAACGCCAATTGTGCGGGTTTGCCTTTTAAGTAGTCCCATAGCCAATGGGTTAGGCGAATATTTTCTTTCATGTGCTAGATCCTGAATTCTTTTACAAACTTCGGGACTAATATCAGGGTGGTTTTTAAGTGCCCGCGATACTGTTGAAATTGAAACGTTCAATTCTTTAGCCAAATCTTTTAGCGAAACATGTTTTTTCACGATCTGCAATTTAAATTATACAAAAATAGTTCTTTAA
>CAZRXT010000003.1:0-26917 GCA_964604035.1 uncultured Prolixibacteraceae bacterium
CCTTTTTCTTTGTTCGTACCTGTTGATGTAAAAGGTTTTTCGGGATGCCAGAGTTTTTCTTGTGTCGTTTTATCCATTCCAGCGCCATTGTCTGAAACCGAGATGATTACTTCTGTAGGATTCCTCTCTGCTTTGATGGCGATTTTGCCATTTTGGTTGACGAATTTTATAGCATTAGAGGTTAGGTTTCGAACAATTGTCATTATCATATTTTGGTCAGCCACAAATTCAAACCCATCAGTTTCTGGTTTGAAAAGAGAAATCTTTTTGTTCGCAGCAGCAAATTTTAATAGAGATGTAACCTCTTCACTTATGTCGCTGAAGTTGATTTTTTCGGGTTGAAAGACCAATTGACCCGATTTTGATTTTGTCCATAAAAGCAAATCTTCCAATAAGTTATATGTTTGAAGTGCTGAAATGTTCATTTGAATCAAGAGCTCTTCAAGTTCGTCGATGGTGAACGAGCGAATATCGCTTAGAATGGCATCCATTATGCCAAGAATGCCATTGAAAGGACTTCGCAAATCGTGGGCAAGTATTGACATAAAGCGGTCTTTATCGGCAATTAATTGCTTCATTTTTTGCTCCATTTCAATGCGGTCTGTTATGTCGGTGTGCAGGCCAACAAAACGTTCAGGCTCACCTTTTTCATTGAATTTGATGACTTTCCCGCGGTCGAGGAACCATTTATAGCTACCACTTTTGCTCCTTAAACGGTGAATGTTGGCGTAAAATTCTGTTTCGCCATTAATGTGCTTGTTTATGTTCTGTAACGCAGCTTCTTTGTCTTCCGGATGTACCAGCTTAATCCATTCATCGATATTATTTTGGATATCATCGTCGGTGTAACCCAGATTAGATTTCCAGCTTCTGGATAGCTTTAGTTCCCTTGTCAAAATGTTCCAGTCCCATACTCCTTCGCTGGCACCTTCCATGGCCATTTTCCACTGATGTTCACTTTCAACTAGAGCTTTTTCAGCATTGATCTTTTCGGTAATGTCCTCCTTTATACCAATAAAGCTGGTTATTTTGCCATTTTTATTTTTGATGGGAGATATTTGAGCCGACTCCCAGTAAAGTTCACCATTTTTCCGTTTATTGTGGAAAACTCCATGCCAATTGAATCCTTGTTTTATTGTGCGCCACAGCTCAGAATATTCCTCAGAGGTCGTTTTGCCCGATTTTAATAACCTTGGATTTTGCCCTAATAGTTCGCTTTTAGAATAACCTGTTGATTCAATTGCTTTTGGATTTGCATATTCAATGTTGCCTTTTAGGTTTGTGATGATAATGCTTACCGGGCTTTGCTCTATTGCCTGCGAAAGCCTTTCGATTTTTTCTATTGAACGTTTGGACTCTGTAATATCTCTTGTGAAAATTAAGGCAAGATCTTTGCCCAAAGGTGTAATTCTGCCTTCAAAAAATATCGGATCATCATTTGTATCTGTTTGATATTCATAGTTTATAGTTTTGTTTTGAAGAATTGAATCTTTTATTTTCTCGAGTGTTTCAGTTGCTGTTTTGTCGTCGAAGATGTCATTCAAGCTCGATCCAACAATTGCATCTTCTGGTAATGTAATGCTTTTAACAGATGAAGAATAGAATTCAAGACAAACACCTTTGCTATCAAACACGAAAATTAGATCGGGGATTGCATGTATAATTGCCGATAGTCGTTCGTTTTGGTTCCTGATTTTTTCATCTTGCTCTTTTTGCTCAACCTCCTCAAAACGTTTCAGCTTTTCTTTTAAAAGTTGTATTTCTTGTCTTGCAAGTTCAATATCATTTTTGATTTTCATTTTCGACCAATTTTATGAATAACAATTGCGACTTGTTTTAGTTAAAAAAATAAAGGTGTTTCAATCAAATTTTAATTATAAAAGAGATATGATTGGTCAACAAAAATATACTTGATTGTATAGTGTGTTTTTGACTCTCTCAAAATCATTTTTTTCCGATAGGTTTCCAGCGGCCATTAGTCTCATTGGTAGGAAGTCATCACCTTTTCGATATGGTGGTTGCTTGTATTCGTGTTGCCAAAGTTGAAATCCAGCTCTTTTGTAAAATTCGATTCGTCGCATACTTATTTCATCTTCAGGTAATTCAACTTCAAGCACAATTGGTCGATTCCTGTTTTCAATAATGATTTTCAATGCTTGTTGCCCGATTCCCTTATTGCGCATTGTTGGGTCTATGGCAAAATGTTCGATGTAAATAAAATCATCGAAATCCCAGGAGTTGAGCAGTCCAGCTGGTTGATTATCACTTATAATAATGTGAGTAGAAAAGGCATTGTTGTGCATCGAAATTTGGCGAAGATGAGCCAAATCTCGTCGTTCCGATTCTGGAAATGAAGCTACAAGCAGGTTTTCGCAATATAGACAATATGCGGTGTCTGTAGGTTTAATTTTTTGAATAGATACCATTACTTCTTGCTTATTTAGAAAAGAGTAGGAGGGGTGTCGCTTAGTGTTGACGGTCTTTTTAAGTTTGTTCCGAGTTCCTTGTTAAGTTTTTCGATGAAATAGGCCGAAAGAAGTGGCGATTCCATTTCGATATTCTGATGGACGAAAAAGTAGATGTCTCGCAATCCCTGATCTGCCCATGTTCTGAGCCGTGTAACCCACTCGTTGAGACGTTGCCTGTCGCTGTGTTGCTCGTTCGAACCAACATAACGTACAAATGCCATAGGGGTTGTTAACCGCATGTGCAGCAAATCTCGCCGGCCAGCTGTATCGACCAAGATATTTGTGATTTTGTACTGTTCGAAAAGTTGAGACACTTCGGAAGAAACTGTTTGGTTGTTAAACCATTCGGTGTTGCGCATCTCGACAGCCAGTGGAATTGCTTTCGGAAAATTTATGATGAAATTAACTAGCTTATCGAAGTTTTTGTATCCAAAATTGTCGTTCAATTGGAGGAAAACCATGCCTAGTTTTTCTTCAAAATGGCTGATGCTATCGCAATATTGTTCAGTGAGTTGCGAGACATTTGCCAATCTGTTCCAGTGACTAATATTTTGGGTGATTTTTGGGAAAAATCTGAAGTCGGCAGGTGTTTTGTCGCGCCAAGCATCTATTTGACTGCTTTTTGGCATATTGTAAAACGTCGCATTCAGTTCTATGGAATTAAATTGTGTTGAATAATATTGAAGTTCATCTTTTGTGCCTCGCGGATAGAAATTCTTCAAATCTTGTTTGTTCCATTTTGCACAACCAACAGAAACATTCAAAGGTTTTGATTTGTCGTTTTGTTCAAGAATTATACTTGTTCCCGGATGATCAATGGGTAACGAAAAATCAACAGAATCAGGGTTTTCTACTTTTCCAAATTGCATAGACGATGCTTTTTATTCTTGTCTGTCATTGTAAATCTGAGCACCATTGCCCCAATCGAATCTGCATTTTGTGGCGACATGAAAATGAGCTTTCGCAATTCCCAAATCGATTAGTTCAAAACGTTGCTTATTTTCAACAGAGGCCCTTAACTCATTTTCACTATATGTGAACGTTACAGGTTGCCTGTTAACTGCCGAAGGGGCTTTTTGCACTGCTTTCAGCCCTTCGTAAATCCATGTTGGAATAGGTGAGTCCGATTTGTAAAACTCTTCAATAAGTTTCGATTTAGGAGCTGCTAATTTGTGAATCAGTCGTTCCTTAAAAGTAACTTCGGGCACGTTTCCAACGGTTATAACACATTCAAGCAATTCATCTTCGCCAAGTGTTACAAAGTTGCTTCCGCGGTCGAATGTGCCACCAACCCAGCATGTTCCAAGCCCTAAATTAGTGGCTTCCAAAACCAACAATTCGCCATAAAAACCAAGCTTTTCTTTTCGGTTTTCGTCATCTTTTTTACCAATCAAAGCAATAATCGTTCGTACACCTTTGAAAAGTCCGTAGCTTTTTGAAACGCCGTTAAATGCGTTACTGGCATCTTCGATAATTGTAATCCGAAGGTTTGCTTCAGAATTATATTTTTCGGCCAACATGCTGAGAAATTCTAATTTAGATGTTTCAATTGGCGTTTCGAGGTAGGTGCGACGCGACTTTCTTTTAGCTATTGCATCATTATAGTCCATAATCGAATTATTTGTCAAACTTAATGTCGAAAACAACAACTTCGGGGCGATTGCCAATCCTTACCGATGGTCCCCAAGTTCCGTAACCAGATGAGACATAAAAATTTGTATCTCCTTTTTTCAAATAGCCCCAACTCAATTCAAACATTGCTTTGGTAATATAATTGAAAGGCCACATTTGTCCATGATGTGTGTGGCCCGAAAGGTGGAGATCAACATTCTCATTTGCAGCTTCATCAAGGTTGTAGGGTTGATGGTTCATAACAATAATTGGTCTTTCGTGATCGGCGTTGGCAAGCAGATCGGTCAATGGTTTTTGGCTGTTTTTGTCGAATCCTGCTGAAGATCTATCGTTTCGGCCTACCAATTGTACTCCGTTTGGCAAAGTCACGACCGAATCGAGCAACATTTTGATGTTGATGCTCTTCAAATATGGCAGCGATTTTTTAATTCCGCCAATATACTCATGGTTGCCGGTGATTGCGTAAACTCCCATTGGGGTTTGGATTTCCTGAATATGTTTCCCCAAATTCTTTCTGATTACAGGTTCTATTTCGCTATCGATAAGGTCGCCACAAAGCAGAACCAGATCCGGCTTTTGTGCGTTGATTATGTCGAGCAAATGTTTCTCTCGGTTTTCGCCAATTAATGCTCCCAAATGAATGTCGGAAGCCATCAATATTCTCATTCCTTGGTTGCCATCAACTTTCTTGTTAATTGTTAAAGGAATATTCTTTACATTGATTGTCATTGCATTAATGTGGCCACCAATTATAATAACGGTTACGAGAGAAACGGTTATTAAACCTAAGTTGAATTTGAATGCCTGATTTATTTCAGGAAGAAAATTGAAGAAGTGGTTAGCAATTCTTACCAAATCGACCAACACTAAAGCCATTAGCATATAAAGCATAAAAGGAAGCCAGAATGTACCAATACGGAAAACCCACTCGCTGAAGGCCGACGAAGCTGTCCTTTCTAAAATCATTCCCAGAAAAAAAGAATAACTAATTGCGATATAGGCAATAATGTACCATTTTTTTAGAGGTTGGGTTATTGTAAATGCCTGTATTCCTCGAATGCAGATGTAGTAGTTAGCAAGAGAATAAATTGCCAACGTGGTCAGAAAAACCAAAATGAAAATAGATAATCTCATAATTTGAATTGATTGTAACTATTTAGCATTTATCACTTTTCTTCTTTCCAGCACCTTTCCCGCCAAGAAATCCCCAGCCACCGCTACCAATAAGAAAACCAAAAGCATACCATGCGCCATTATTGTTTGTTGCATAAATTGTTATGTCTTTGTTGAATAGCGAAATTACAAAGTCGATTGGGGCAATTATTCCATGCCATAAACCTCCCCAGAATCCAAACTGCTGACCGGTAAGGCAAGCATCAATTACTTCTTTTTTTGCACACGACGAGAAGATGATTAGGAGCAAAAGTGTTGAAAATAAAACAGATAAATTTTTAATGGTAGAATTTGTTTTCATGAGTATTTGATATTAGAAGTCAACGATTTAATCTTTTTCAGGTGTAAATATAAGCGCAATTTGTTAAAAATATCAACGTTCTCTTTTTCGGTTATAGCTATCTTTTATCTTCATCAATTTGTTAGTTTTGTAAAAAGCATTTAAGAATGTCTGTTTCAGAAAATCTAAATAAAGTAAGGTCAACTTTACCTGCTGGTGTTAAGTTGATTGCAGTGTCGAAAACGAAACCAATTTCTGCAATTGTTGACGCTTATAATTGTGGGCAGCGGCTTTTTGGTGAGAATAAAGTTCAGGAGTTGACCGAGAAATTCGAATCGCTTCCCAAAGATATTGAGTGGCATTTAATTGGTCATCTTCAGACTAATAAAGTAAAATATGTGGCTTCGTTTGTTGCAATGGTTCATGCCGTTGACAGTTTGAAATTGCTTGCCGAAATAAATAAAGAAGCTTCGAAACACAACCGGATTATCAATTGTTTGTTGCAATTTCACATTGCTCAAGAGGATACAAAGTTTGGATTAGATTTCGATGGAGCTTGTGAAATTCTTGATTCTTCCGATTTTCGGGATATGAAAAATGTTCATATATCGGGAGTTATGGGCATGGCAACTTACACCGATAATATAGAGCAAGTGAGCAGCGAATTTGGTTCTCTTCGGAATATTTTTATCGAATTGAAAAACAGATATTTTACTGACGATTCTGCCTTTTCTGAAATATCAATGGGAATGTCCGACGATTATCTGATTGCAATTGAGCAAGGCGCTACAATGGTCAGGGTAGGCAGTACAATATTTGGAGAAAGAGTTTATTTGTAATGTTAACTTAAAATATATAAGCTATGATCAGTTTGGAAACCAATTACATGGGGTTGGTATTAAAAAATCCACTTGTAGCAGGAAGTTCGGGTTTTACTGGCTCGGCCAAGTTGATAAAACAATTGGCTGCGGCTGGAGTTGGGGCAGTGGTTTTGAAATCGCTGTTCGAAGAGCAAATAAATATTGAATCTCGAAAAATTGTCTCTTCCAACGATCAAAATTACAGTTATCCGGGAGCCGAAGAGTACATCCGAAACTATACGAAAAGCAATACTCTTCAGCAATATCTCGATTTGATTAGGGAAGTAAAAAAGGCTGTTGATATCCCCGTTATTGCAAGCATAAATTGTGTTGGTAATTCCGATTGGACAACTTTTGCTAGAGATATTGAAGCTGCCGGTGCCAATGCTATCGAGCTAAATATCTTCGAACTGGCTGTTGATAGGAATATTTCAGCCGAAAAATATGAACAGAAATACCTCGATATTTTAAGGGCGGTAAAAAAGAATATTTCGATTCCTGTTGCGGTCAAAATCAGTCAGTATTTTACAAATATTGTGCGCGTGGTTGACCAACTTTATGCTAATGGAGC
This sequence comes from uncultured Prolixibacteraceae bacterium, assembly GCA_964604035.1. Taxonomy (GTDB): domain Bacteria; phylum Bacteroidota; class Bacteroidia; order Bacteroidales; family Prolixibacteraceae; genus CAYMTR01. The sequence continues at coordinate 6,985 of CAZRXT010000003.1, forward strand.
CAATTCGGTTGTCCTTTTTAATCGTTTTTGGGAGCCAGACATTGATTTGGAGAAACTTGAAATTACAACTGCAAGTATTGTTAGTTCGCCCAACGATTTGACTAAAACGTTGCGATGGACAGGCATTGTTAATGGGGTGCTTCCCAATGTGCAAATTGCCGCTTCTACAGGTATTCACAATGGCGATGGCGTTCTGAAAGCAATTTTGGCTGGAGCTCAGGTTGCTCAGCTTTGTTCAACATTGTATATCAATGGGTATGGAGTTGTAGAGCAAATGTTGACAGAGATGGAGTCTTTTATGAAAAAATGGAATTTCAATTCAATTGCCGACTTTAGAGGTAAATTGAATTATTCTGAAATTCCGGCTTTTGATAAATATGAAAGGGTTCAGTTTATGAAATATTTCTCAGGTAAAGAGTTGATATAATATTTAAAATCAAAGTTCTATGAAAGTGGTTTTTATTGGAGGTTCAGGAATTATTAGTTCAGCCTCTACCAATTTGGCTCTCAAAAAGGGGATCGATCTTTTTCATCTCAATAGGGGAAATAGTTCGTCAATCCGACCTGTTCCAGCAGAAGTTAAGCAACTGACGGCTGATGTTCGAGACGCAGATCAAGCATCAAAAGTGCTTGAGAATCATTTTTTTGACACCGTGGTCGACTGGATTTCGTTTGTTCCTGAACATCTTGAGAATAACCTGAAACTGTTTGCGGGCAAAGCTAAGCAGTACGTGTTTATAAGCAGTGCATCGGCTTATCAAACTCCACCCGAAAAACTGCCCGTTACAGAACGAACCCCGCTCGAAAATCCGTTTTGGGAATATTCGCGCAACAAAATTGCTTGTGAAGATTTCCTTCGAAAACATGCCGAAAAATACGGGATGAAATTTACAATTATCCGTCCATCACATACTTACGATAAAACGTTGTTGCCTTTCGACGGAGGATATACTGTTTTGAAACGAATGCTCGATGGTAAACCTGTTGTGGTATTGGGCGACGGAACTTCAATTTGGACATTAACGCACCACAAAGATTTTGCTGTTGGGTTGGTTGGTTTGCTGAATAACCCAAAGGCAATGAATAATTATTTCCAAATTACTTCTGATGAGTGGCTTACATGGAATCAAATTTACAACATAGTTGGAAATGCTTTTGGCGTAACGCCTAAACTTGTTCATGTTCCGTCAGAAATTATTGCTTCGTACATTCCAGAAATAGGCGATGGTTTGTTGGGCGATAAAATGCATAGCATGATCTTTGACAATTCGAAAATCAAGAATGCAGTGCCCGAATTTGGATGTAAAATTCCTTTTGAAGAAGGTGTAAAAGATTTGGCGGACTGGTACACAAGCAACCAATCGGACAAAACCATCAATAGTGAACTCGATTCAATGTTTGATAAAATAATTTCTGATATTAATAGTTTAATGAAATGAGAAACAGTTTCTTATATTCTTTATTTTTAGCTCTTTTCTTCTTTTCGGCTTGCAACGAAACAAGCAAAACTGTTGTTTCAGTTGCCGATGATTTCTCGGCTATTGGTAATGGGAAAATGGTTGCTACGGTCGAGAATGCTGGCGACAAGGTTAAGCTTTCGGGTAGCCTTGAGTTAGAGGAGGGAATTTTTACCGTCTATCTGTCTAATCCCGACCAGGATACAATTTTTACAAAAGTTTATTCGCAATTCGGAAAGTATAAAATCGATGAAGAATTTGATCGGATGATAGGAGAGTGGGTTTTTAGTTATACAATTGAAATGGTTAATAAGACAGCTCCCGCAGGAGTTTTCGATTTCGATATTACTTACAACGATTGATAATGGCAGATCAGGAACAATTTTATAATCAATTTGATGAATCGTTTTTCAAAGATGGTTACAATATTTGTGACCTCTATTTGGCGGGAGGATTTACAAAAGAGAATCTTTTTGCCGCTCAAAAGCATTTATATAAAACCATTGATGAGCTGAACGATATGTTTCTGAGCCGTGTGGCAAAAGAAAATAACCCATCGGCTTGCAAAATGGGATGCTCTCTTTGCTGCCATCAAACAGTACTAGCTTCTCCCTATGAGCTGCTCTATTTGGCCGATTTTGTGAGTAATAAATTTTCTGTCGACGCTTTGGGTGTAATTAAACAACGAGCCGAAAACAAGAAGCAGCAAACTTCGAAACTTAGGATTCAGAAATTGCTGAAACACAAGGAGCCTTGTCCTCTACTTCATCCTTCAGGTGGGTTTTGCCGCGCTTATCAGGCTCGCCCTATGGCTTGTCGAATCTATCTTTCTTCGTGCGTGAAAAGTTGCGAAGACGACCTAAATAATCCCGACGACGATACCATATTCCCAAAATTATACGAAATGCCGCTCAGGGCTGGACAAATGATGAACGAAGGTTTTCAGGCTCGCTTGCGTAATGGTCGGATGGACAACCTTCAGGCTTTTGAAAATACAATTGAGGAAGGACTTTTAACGGCTCTTAACGAAAATGCTTTTGAAAACTGGTTGAATGGGAAGAATGTTTTTCGTAAAATTGCCGACTAATTTTTCAATTGTTGATTTAAAATACGAGACGAATGAAAGTAATTGTTGATGATAAAATTCCATATATAAAAGGTGCTTTAGAACCTTTTGCCGAAGTGGTTTATTTGCCCGGGAAGAACACAACCCCAGAAGTTGTAAAAGATGCCGATGTAATAATTACCCGCACCCGCACTATCTGTAACGAAAAGTTATTGGCAGGTTCAAAAGTTTCGATGATTGCCACAGCCACAATTGGGTTCGATCATATCGATACTGAATATTGCGACAATGCGGGCATTGAATGGACGAATGCTCCAGGTTGCAATAGTTGGTCGGTAGCCCAATACATTATGGCGGCTTTACACACGTTGGCGTTGGAAAAAAAACTAACACTCAGCGAAATGACTATTGGTGTTGTTGGTGCTGGAAATGTTGGGTCAAAAGTAGCTGCTTTATGTAATGCTATTGGAATGAGCGTGTTGGTAAACGATCCTCCTCGGCAGCGAGCTGAAGGTGATGCCGGGTTCGTCTCATTGAAAGAAATTCAGGAGAATGCCGATATTATTACGATACATACTCCTTTGACTCTTGATGGCGAAGATAAAACGTTCCATATTGTTGATCAGTCGTTTATTGATGCTTGTAAGGACAGTGTTTTTGTTATTAATTGTGCGAGAGGCGAGATTTTTGAAACGAGCTCTGTTGTTGATGCTTTAACAAGCGGAAAAATTAACGAAGCAATTGTCGATTGTTGGGAAAATGAACCTGATATCGATCAGGAACTGCTCGACAGAACATTCATTTCAACACCTCACATTGCAGGTTATTCGCGCGATGGAAAGGCAAACGGTACTAGCATGAGCATTCAGGCTATCAGTCGTAAGTTTGATTTGGGAATCGATAACTGGCAATGCGAAAATATTGAACTTCCTGAAAATACGTTTATCGAAATTGATGGTTCAGGTAAAACAACTCAGCAAATAATAGCAGAGGCCGTTTTATTTACATACCCAATTCTGAAAGATAGCAATAGGCTCAAAAATTCAATTTTAACTTTTGAAAAGCAGCGAGGAGATTATCCGGTTAGGAGAGAATTCCCTGTTTATTCAGTGAAAGTAAAGAATGCCAGTGCCGATGTTATTAAAATATTGTCTGATTTAGGGTTCCAGATTTAAAATTGAGATTGGGAAAAACATAAATAAAAAAGCCTTTCCTGTTTTACACGAAAGGCTTTTTTTATGTCTATAGAATTAATTCTTTTTTAGAAGATCACGAATCTCAGTTAAGAGAGTTTCTTGTGCCGATGGAGCAGGAGGTGCAGCAGGAACTTCTTCTTCTTTCTTCTTCATGCGGTTCATTGCTTTTATTATCATGAATATAGCAAATGCAACTATTATGAAATCAATAGTTACTTGTATGAAATTTCCATAATTAAGAGTAACCGCAGCTGCATCGGCGGTGGCATCTTTAAGTATAATTTTGAAATCGGTGAAATTGACACCCCCTAAAAGTAGTCCGATAGGAGGCATAATAACATCATTTACAATCGACGATACGATTTTTCCAAAAGCTCCGCCAATGATAATACCTACAGCCATATCAACAACATTGCCCCGCATGGCAAATTGCTTAAATTCTTTCATTAAACTCATTTCTCTAAAGTTTTAGTTGTTTATATTATATTGAATTTATTTAGGTGTTGCTTTTGATAAAGTCGCTAAACTTATTTTTTTACTCGGAAGCCTTTTCAATTTTCTGTTTTTCAAATTCTTCGCTCGAAATAGGAGTAGCATCGTTCAGATCCATTGTTTTTCCATTCTCGTCACTGTCCGAATTTTTAATGGTTTTATTTCCACTACTTTGGTTGTTATTCAACAGTTGTTCTAAAGATTCTTCTTCTCCTGTTTTTGGAGTAAGTTTATAGTAGTGGCTCGATTTATATTTCATTGCCCATAACCAAGCTGGCCAAAAGAAAAAGCCACCAACAACGGCTCCTCCATCAACTTCTTCGGTACGGCAAATTGTTGTGTAAAATTCGTTGTATCCCTCTTTTTCTATTCTAATTGAAGAACATGAACCTACAATTTTTGTGTCGGTCATTGAGTAAGGAGTAACGCCTACAGCTTCTTCGTTTATGTATAATTCGGCACCGCTTGGTGTTGAATTAATAAGTGTTGTGCTGGCGCAACTTGAAAATAAGATACTTGCAGAAAAGATTAAAACAGAAAGTTTTGTAAAATTTTTCATGGCTATTAATTTTAATGTTATGCTATTGTTGTTTACAATAACTATACCATAATTTTCGACTATTGAATGAACTTGCTGCTTTAATGTTCATTCCTTTTTCAGATTATGAAAGAGATTATGCCGAAAACTCTTTAACCGCTTTTATAAAGGCATTAATATTATCGTTCGATACATTTGGAGGCATACCACCTCCGCACGACGGTAACAACATCTTTTTATTCTCGACTAATTGCAGCATTTCCTTAGTTTGATTATAAACTTCATCGGGGCTACATGCGGCAAGTACATCGCGAGGAGGAAGGCTTCCTAAGATAACAACCTTATTTTCTGTTATTTCATGCAATTCATTTATCGATAGCTCAAGTCCTGGATTATATAAGTTGATTCCAATTTCAGAGTAATATTTCACCGATGAAGAACAATCAGCATCATTGTGGAAGAATTTCACACTTACATCGGTGTCGTAAATCTCTTTAAGATAAGGGTATCCAAATTCCATGAATTCATCTTCGCCAACAAAACCTACAATATCGTCGAGCATTAGTATGCCATCAATGGTTGTAATTGTTTCGCGTTGCAGTTTATGCCACTGTTTCAGAAAATCGGTAATAACTCTCAGTAGTTTATGAACTTTATCGGGTTCCATCATCATTGTGGTCATCAATTCTGTTGTTCCCATCAGGAATGATGCAATATTTAGAGGGCCTCTTGATACTGAAAATCGAATTTTATGTCCTGCGGCTTCAATTGCTGGCTGTGCAATTTTCAATCGGTTAAGCATAAATGGCAATAAACCATCAGTTTCGGGACTAGGAATTTCTAAATTGTCAATGTCTTCTGAAGAATGGATAACTTTTTCAGCAAAAGGGAATTCGTTTTTCCAGAAAACACATTTAGCGCCAAAAGCCGATGGTTCGGTGCACATTCCATATTCACTCCAGAAACCAGGCAAAAACATTACATCTGGGAATGTTTCAATGGCTTTTAAATTCGCTTTAAGCCACAAATCATCGTTCGAAAAATAATCGAGGATGGAAATGCCGTACCATTTAGGGAGCCATGGGCAATCAACAATAAAACCTACAGGCAAACCTCCTGTATTTTCTCCTTTAATAATCGACAGTAAGTCATTCCATTGTTTATCAGTCATGATGTATTCTTTTTTGATTTAAGTGAAATAATATCCAACTAAATTAAGAACTTCATCTGTAGTAGGAAATGTTTTTTATCAAAAGTTCGATAAAAAGTATGTTTTGGGAGAAATAAAAGAGTTTGAAATTTGAAAAAGAAGCAGGATCGACATATTTTTATAAATTATAACAATGATCTTAGATTTTATGAGGTTATTTCGTAATTAATAGTTCATTTTAGGTTCTAATTAAGTTGATATTATGAATAAAATAAGTCAAGAAATATTGAGTGGGAATATTTTAGTTTCCGATGGTGCTTGGGGAACTTTTCTTCAACAAAAAGGTCTATTGCCTGGCGAATGTCCTGAGTCTTGGAATACATTACATCCCGAAAAAGTTCTCGAAATAGCTCAAAGTTATATCGATGCAGGTTCCGATATGATTGAAACAAATAGTTTTGGGGGCAACCGCATCAAACTCTCTTATTTTGGAAAAGAAGATCAGGTTTATGAACTAAACAAAGCTGCTGCCGAAATTTCGCGGAAAGCTGCTGGTCCCAACAAACATGTACTTGGCTCTATTGGACCAACGGGGAAGTTTTTAATAACTGGCGATGTAACCGAAGAAGAGTTGTTCGAAGTCTTTAAAGAACAGGCAATTGCTTTGGAAGCAGGTGGTGCCGATGCTCTGATTATTGAGACAATGACCGATATTGATGAGGCAAAAATTGCGATAAGAGCTTGCAAAGAAAACACTTCGTGCGAAGTGATTTGCACTATGACATTTGACAAAACAGATGAAGCCGTTTTCTATACAATGATGGGTGTAACGCCTGCCGATATGACAACTGAACTTGTGGATGCCGGTGTTGATATAATTGGTGCCAATTGTGGAAACGGAATGGAAAATATGGTTGGCATAACCAAAGAAATACGAGCTGCAAACGCTGAAATTCCTATTCTGATTCATGCAAATGCCGGTGCTCCGGTTTTTCAGAACAACGAAACCCTGTTTCTTGAAACGCCCGATATTACCGCAGGTTTTGTGAACCCGCTGATTGATGCCGGAGCCAACATTATAGGAGGCTGCTGCGGTACAACGCCCGCACATATTAAAAGTATAGCTCAAATGGTGAAGCGTAATTAGTCTATAAATTACTACTACAATATTTTTATAACTAATCTTTTTTAAGATGAATGCTGAAGAGATATTATTAAAACTTGCTGAATGTGTTGAGTTTGGCAAAGTGAACAAAGCAGCTCCATTTCCACCAGCAATGAAGGGGATGGATGGTGCCGACGAACTTACCAAGCAAGCACTTGAAATCGGTGTGAAACCTGTTGATATACTGAATGAAGCTTTAATAAAAGCGATGGATAAAGTGGGCGAAAAGTTTACTCAAAAAAAGATTTTCGTTCCACAAATGTTAATCGCGGCCAAAGCAATGAATGCTTCGATGGAACATTTGAAACCGTTTTTTCAGAGCGGAGAAGTGAAGCGAAAAGGGAAATTCATTATTGGCACTGTTGCCGGCGATTTGCACGATATTGGCAAGAATCTGGTTGCCATGATTGTTGAAGGTGCAGGTTGGGAAGTAATTGATTTGGGCGTAGATGTTAGTGCTGCCAAGTTTTTACAGGCAATAAAAGAAAATGAAGGCGCTGTTGTTGGTCTATCGGCCTTGTTAACTACAACAATGCTTAGTATGAAAAACATAGTTGCAGAAATTAAACGTGAGTATCCAAATGTCACATGTCTTATTGGAGGAGCTCCTATAAATGATCAGTTTATGGTTGAAATTGGAGCCGATGGCTATTCTTCCGACCCACAGGGAGCTGTAAATTATTTGAATGCTCTGGTTGCCTGATTCTGCTTTTAAAATTTGATTTAATTGGATAAAACTGAAAATATCGAAGAGGTTATCTCAACCCTTTCAAGTTGTTCCGAAACGTTTATTCCCGAAATTGGGAAAGATGATGTTAATCTTGTGAATATCTTGAAAGGGTTGGGCATGACTCTTGCCGATGCTGACGATTACCTGCTCGAACTTATTGATAGGTTTACGCTCGAATGCATCCAACTTCTTCAACCCAAAACATGCTTCTCGGTCTATTCTGACTTGCATTTCGATTTGAAAGAGAATACGATAACCATTTCAAATCAGACTTTCGAAACAGGGAAAACGGTAACTCAATTATTGAAAAAAAGTGAAGCAATAGTTCTTTTTGCTTGCACCACGGGTTCGGCAGTTACAAAACTTTCGAAAACACTTCTTTCTGAAGGACATGTACTTGAGGGGCTTTTGGTCGATTTAATTGGGTCCGAACTTGCCGAGTCTATAACCGAACATCTGCATGTTTTTATCGGAACAAAATTTGGAAAGGCGGGGCTCAATGTTTCTAATCGGTTTAGCCCAGGATATTGCAACTGGTCTGTTTCTGAACAACAAAAACTTTTTCCACTTTTACCTGGCAATCATTCAGGTATTCAACTAACACCATCATCTTTAATGATTCCTATTAAGTCAGTTAGTGGAATTCTTGGAGTAGGTACTTCTGTAAAAAAAGTTGCTTACAAATGCGATGTTTGTAACGACACGAAGTGTATTATGAGGAGTTCTGGATTGTAGTTTTTGTTCAAAATTCAAATTTCATACATTTAACCTGCTTATACATTGAATCTTTAATCATTTCAATTTCTTCTAATTATTCTTTAAAATACCTTTGGGTCTGTTATTGTTCATTCAAAATTTTGTTTTAAATTGTATACTATTCTTCTGTTTCAATTTTTTACAACTAAGATTTTATTGAGTGATTATTTGTAGACATTAAATATAAACTTATGAGAGCTAATAGAATTAATATTGTTTGGTACTTTGTTCTGGCAATTGTTTTTATCAACATTTTCTTCTATGTTGTTAAGCCCGGGGGAGAGATGGTGTTAACCATCGTAAGTGACTTGCTGCCTGTAATATGTTCCTTGATTACTATTGTTGCTCTTTGGGGAACATTTAAAGCTTTTAAAGTTCATGATTATACAAGAACAGCTTGGTTCCTGATTTTTGTTGGCATGATTATGAATTTTTTAGGCGAATCTTCTTACTCTTATCAAGAGATTATTCTTAAGGTTGATTTAGCAAATATTGCTTACAGTATTTCTGATTTGTTTTGGTTTTCAAGTTATCTTTTTTGTATAACTGGATTGTCAATCCTAATTAGAGGATACTTTAAAAGCGACTTTCCAATTGGTAATCAATTACATCTTACATTAGTTATGCTGTTATTGGTTTTGTTAATAGCAATTTTGATTGTCGTTCTACTTCAGCCAATTGTTAAAGATGTCGAAACTCCGATGTTAGATAAGGTCGTTTATCTTTTATATCCAATTTTTGATATGATTCAGGTAATAATTGCTTGTGCGTTGCTATTTATTGTCCGAAAATTTAAAGGTGGATTAGTAAAAGCTCCTTGGCGATTAATTGCTGCTGGATTTTTGTTTATGGCAGTTTCAGATATCATGTTTTCTTATTTTAGCTGGAACGATGCTTATGGTAGTGGCAATTTTATCGACTTAGGTTGGAATGCGGGTTATTTGCTTATTGCAATGGCGGGTTTATATCAAAAGAATTTAGTTAAATCGTTAGATGGAGGTGTATGATGGGGAATGTATATGCAAATAGGTATGCTGCTCAAATTTTTGCCATATTGTCGCCACTTATTGGTGAGTTAATGGCTAAAGGCGCAATTAGGTCGCAATGTAATAGACTTGGAATTACTGAAGATGGTATTGAAAAACAGCATATTCCTGTGCTTGCCGAAGGGGTAAAGAAAGCTATGACATTATTTGTTGGGTCTGAAGGAGCGTCGCAAATTGAAAAAAGGATAAGATTAATTTGAAATGGGATCGATATATTTTTCATTAAAACAGGGCTGCTGAATTTTCAGAGCCCTGTTTTTTTAGGTGTTACAAATACGACCAATCTCCTTTTTCGGGGATTTCAATATCCGTAAAGCCTTTATTTCCTAGGTATTCTTTATAGGCCAGTTGAGATTCGTATTGACCATGAACTATAAAGGTCTTTTTTATTCGATCGATAATTTGACAGTCAAGAAATTCTGCCATTTCTTCATAATCGCCGTGTCCACTATATGCCTCAATCCTAAATATTTCGGCTCTAACAGGATAAACAATTCCATGTATTGATACTTCTTTGTCACCCCTTAATATCTTAGCACCCAAAGTGCTTGGCGAACAATACCCAACCGCTAGAACCGAGTTCCGTTCGTTCGAAATTGTGTTGGCCAGATGGTGTTTTACGCGTCCGGCTTCCATCATTCCTGAGGCTGAAATTACGACGCAAGGTTCTTTGCTGTCATTAATTTTTTTCGATTCTTCAACAGTTCTTACATAGTAGAGCCGTTCAAATCCAAAAGGATCATAATCATAGCGCAACTCATGTTGTATCTCTTCGTTCAAATTGTCGAGGTGATACCTGAAAACTTCGGTAGCACTAACCGAAAGTGGACTATCAACAAAAATGTCGATTCTGGGTAGTCGTCCTTCGTTAAAGAGTTGATTTAGAGTGTATACAATTTCTTGCGTACGGCCAACACTAAACGATGGGATGATTAGTTTGCCTTTCTTAACAACACAGGTATGATGTATGGCATATAAAAGATCTTCGCGTGCTTCTTCGTGTTTTTTGTGAAGCCTGTCGCCATAAGTAGCTTCAGTTATAAGATAATCGGCTTGAGGAAATGGTTCTGGCGATTTCAGAATCATATTGCTTTTACGTCCGATATCGCCAGTATATGCGAGTTTCTTTAATCCGTCGGTTTCATTCACCTCAAGAGAAACAACGCTGCTACCAAGCATGTGCCCCGAGTTTGTAAATCTCACTTTAATATCTTCATTTATGTAGAATTTTCTATCGTATTCTACCGCAATGAACAGTTGCATTGCCTTTTCGGCATCTTTACGAGTGTAAATTGGTTCAACCGGAGGCAAGCCTTGAAAAGCTCTTTTTTTGTTGAATTTTATAGTATCGGCTTCATGTATTGCACCCGAATCGGCCAACATAATTGCACATAAATCGCGGGTTGCACTAGTACAAATAATCGACCCCCTGAACCCTAGTTTGTAAACGTAAGGTATTAATCCTGAATGGTCTATATGCGCGTGGCTCAGAATGATGTGGTCAATTTCAAGCGGATCGAATCCTAAATCGCGGTTCAAACTGTCGGTTTCCAACCCTTTTCCTTGATATAATCCACAATCGAGAAGAATTTTCTTGTCTTTTTGGGTAATTATCAAATGTTTACTTCCGGTAACCTCGCGGGCTGCCCCTAAAAATTTTACAATCATGATAATCAGTTTTAAGTTTTGTAATTACTTTTTTATGCCGTTTGGATAGGTCTTTTCAGGGTATTTTTCGCTGAAGGCTTTCAATCCGGCACCGCATTGTTCTAATGAACCAAAACGGTCTACTCCGTTCGATGTCCAAACCATTAAACCTTTCCATCCATTTTCATACGTTTTTATGAAGGCATCTTTTATCGGTACTACTAATGAGTCTTGGTTTGAATCTGTTTGCTGAAAAATCCCTGTTGCAGGGTTTTCGCCTATCATGCAAGGTCGGTCGTTAATACCATAATCTGATGGAGTTTTTTCGGTGCAGAAATTCCCAAACCATTTTACTACCCAACCATAAAAATGTGGCGAGTAAAAATCGAGGAACGCAAGTGGCGAATCTACTTGTGATTGCAGCGACTTGTTGCTCCAGTAATTTTTTTCCATCAAATCGGGAAGGTCACTGTTCCATTTTATTGCAGCACTTCCAACAGTAAAAAGGATTTCACTATTTTGGTGAACCGCAACAGCAACTTTTGCCATAAGGTATTGCAAATCTTCCCAAGGCGCCTGAGCATTGTCTTTATCTTGATGCACCCATTCTATTTCGTTACAGCCGTCGATACTCCACAAATATGGGTTGTTTTTATATCGAGTTATAAAAGGGACAACGTAGTTTGAAACGTAAGCATCGGTCTTTTCTTTGCTGCTGATTAGCTTTCTCCATTTTGTATGATTTGGATGGCTGGCTTTTGTGTGGTCGAACGATAATAATGTTGCCATAATATAAATCTGATGCTTTTGGGCCAAAGCAAACATGTCGTCCAAATCTTTCCAATGAGCTTTAGTTGCACCTGAAACAAAGCCATTCTGGTCGATTTTTATGCCTTTTTCGCCATCACACGAAATCCATATTCTTGAAGAGTTTCCTCCCGCTTCTCGAATGCGCTGAAATTCACTGTCCCAAAAGCTGTGACGATATTTGCCTCCAAAGTCATTCCATTTATCCCAAGGAGTATTAACTCCATTCATGAAAATTTCTTTTCCATCAACGGTAAACAAAACACCTTCTGCTTTAATTCGCTGTGCCGATAAATTAGTTGTTGACAATATATTTATTGATGAAATCATCAATAGTACTTGCAAAATATTTCTACCTGTAATCATTTTTTAGAGCTTGATGTGTGATATTACCAAAACTAACAAAAAAATCACAGAGAGTGTTACACCTTCTAATCTGAGTTTAAAATTCATTGATTTTGTCCTGTTTTTTCCTGTGGAAGTTTTTTTTAATTGTTTTCAAAATCATGTCTGCTAATCTCAATGAAATCCTTAACTTTTAACCATCTTAAAACGTACTGATTTAATTGTGTTATTGTAAAGGAGCTTACATTCTTTTATAAAACCATAATATTAAAAGTCAGAGAGTTGATTTTTCGTGAATTGAATTATATATTTGGTAGAGGTAAGCAAACGGTTTGAAAAGATTTTATGTCCAAATTATTTTCAACAATACTAATTTGTTTTCTTTTCTCGTTAACCTGTTATTCTCAGCAGGTTAAAAGTTTTTTTCAGGTAACGGGGAAAGTTAAAGTTGATCAGGGTGTGGTTGATGGGACTAAGATTGAGGTATATAGGAACGATGGGTTGCTCCAGAATCTTAGTGTTAACCGTACAGGCAACTTTACTGTTTCTGTTGAATTAGGCCAACTTTACCGTTTTTTTATTTCAAACGATAACTACTATTCAAAAAATATTGAGATTGACACACATGTGCCGCTCGAGGTTTGTAAAGACAACTGCCTTTTCCCTCCTTATCAGCTCTCTATTCTTCTTTATCGCAAAGTACCGGGAGTTTCAGAAACGCGGCAACAAACAGGGCGGATTTCTTACAATTCAAAAATCGATAATTTTGATTCTGAGCAATCAAGGGAAGAATCGGATATTGGGAAATTGGCTGTATCTCTTATAACCGAAGTTCGAGAGAAGAGTCTTCAGTTCGAAAAACAGAAAGCTCAAACAGTAAAAGCTAAATATGACCAATTGCTAGCAGAAGGCGACAGACTTTATTCTGCGGGCGATTATGAAAATTCGATGCTTAGGTATCGCGATGCGGCTTTGATGTTTCCAACCGAAAAATATCCACGCGAAAAAATTGATCAGTCCTATCAAATTTTGGTCCGGCATCAAATGTCTCAAAGTTTTGGTTCTCCCAATGAGTCAAACTTTACGAAATATCTTAATTATGGCGATCTGAAATTCAAAGATCACGAATATACTGTTGCAAAAGTTGCTTATAAATCAGCACAATCGGTAAGAACAGACAATGAAGATCTTACCAATAAAATTGATAAATGCGATGTTGAAATAAAAAAACTGAAAGATCTAGTAACCGAAGAGGCACTTCATAAAACTCAGGTTTATGAACAACGAATTGTAAAGTACAATGAATTAATTCAGCAGGGCGACATGAGTTTCAAGAGCGAGGATGTTGCAAAAGCGCGCGACTATTACTCTTCGGCAGTAACTCAAATAGATGAAAATAGTTATGCCTTAACAATGCTGAAGAAGCTCGACGACATATTTAAGGACGACGAGCATGCATTGAAAGTTGCAAAAGAACGTGACGAAGCCGAAAAGAAAAGACTTCAAGAGGCCAGAAATCAAGCATATAAAGATGCAGTGGCCGAGGCCGACCGACTTTTTGCTGATCGGCTTTATCGCGATGCCATTGAATATTATGAACTTGCGTTAACTATTAAGAGTTTTGAGTTTTATCCGAAGAAACAAATTGATGACATTAACGATATTTTAGCTAAACTACAGTTGCAAGGCAATGAGTACAACAAATTTTTAAAGGAAGGTGAATCTTTACTTTCAGAAAAAGAGTATGTTAAGGCTCGCGAGAGCTATTTGAAGGCTCATAATCTTATTCCCGACGAGAAGTTTGCCATAAAAAAAGTGAACGAAATTGATCAAATCATTGAAAGGTTAAAAAACGAAGAAATTTTTCAGGTTCAGTATAACGAAGCCATAGCTTTAGCCGATTCGCTTTTTGAAAATAAGAAGTACCAAGAGGCAATTTCTGCTTACCAAAAATCGTTGACAATTAAGCCATCTGAGGAATATCCAAAGGAACAAATCAAAAATATTCGAGCAATATTGTCGAAAGAGAATGATGGTCAGAAGCGATTGCAACAACTTCAAAGTGAATATGATTTGACAATTTCGCAGGCCGATGATGCTTTTAATCGGAAATCTTATTTGCCGGCTCGTACTTTGTATCTGAAAGCTTTGCAAATTATACCTGCACAAAGTTATCCCACAGCTCAGCTTAAGAAAATTGATGAACTATTAAATCAGCAGGCCGAGAAAAATTCGTTGGCAAAAACGAAACTTGAACAGATCGATTTTTCGAACTTAGATAATGTTTCAAAAGAAGATCGCGATGCAGCTTACAAGGAGGCAATGGCAATGGGCGAATCTTTTATGAAATCGGAAGAGTGGGGTGTTGCTCGTTTTTATTTCAGAAAAGCACTTGCCCTTTTTCCTAACGATACTCCTGCAAATCAGAAGTTGGGCGAAGTCGAGAAAATGATCAGAGGTAACGATGTTAATGAGTCGAGGTATATTGAGATGGTTAAGCGGGCCGATGAATCGTTTAAGACCGGCGATATTAACGTTGCTCAGTTTTACTATAACAAGGCTTTGGAGGCAAAACCAAACGACCAGTATGTTGTTGAACGATTGTTAGTTGTATCTCAACTCACACAATCTACAGCAACAAGGGCTAACGATAAAGATTTTGACGAAGCAATAAATAAAGGCAATGAGGCTTTTAATACCGGGAATTACTCCGTTGCCCGTTTTTTCTATCGTAAAGCTCAGGGACTTAAGCCCTCGGATGTTTTGGCGAAAGATAAAATATTGATGGTCGATCAGGCTTTGGGGCAAAGCAAAACGGCAACTTCCGACGAGGGTTACAGTCGTAATATTTTGCTTGCCGATCAGGCATTTAAGCAGAAGAAATATGCTGTAGCCATTAACTTTTATAAGAAAGCGCTAATAAATAAACCTGGATCTTCATATCCAACAGAGCAGATTGCTAAATCTGAAGCTCTCATGAAAAGCGGAATGTAAATTGTCTTATATTCAAATGTTTGCTAGTCTTTTTAAACAAAAATCGGAACTTAAGTTAAGATTGTTGTGAGTTGTTTTTGTCAAATTCCGACTCTTCTTCGTTGCAGATACTCTGCATAACTAATCCTGCTAATGTAAAACCGAATATAGCAGTAATATGTGCCACTGTTCCATTTATTGTCGACTTCAAACTGCTCCAATCATGGTTGGTAAGGCTATCCGCTTCTTGTTCATTATCATGTATTTGGTTTAGTTCGGTTTTGTATGTTTTAAGCGAACCTTTGTTCTCAAGCAGTTCATCGCTATAAACACATAAGAATTCTTTAGCCGGTAGTTCGCCTTTTCTCATTCGTTTGCGAACATAATAGCCAAGTGGGCAATATTTTACTTTCCAAAACTCGGCAACTTTTATTCGCGTTGGGTCAATTTTTAAACCAGCTCCCATCGACGAGAAAAAGACTGCATTTGTGCGGGTAGCCTTTCTTATTAGGTCTATTTTATTGCTGATACTGTCGATAGCATCGATGATGAAATCGTATGTTTCCAGCTCGAACGATTCTGAGCTTTCGGGTTCGTAAATTTTCTGAATAGCTTCAATTTTGGCATGAGGGTTTATTTCAAGCAATCGTTTTTTCAGAACCTCAGTCTTTGGCTCGCCAACAGTGGTTGTAGTTGCGTGTAACTGTCTGTTGATGTTGCTTGTGCAAATATGGTCGGAGTCAACTATGGTTAATTTGCCGATGCCACTACGAACAAGGCTTTCGGCACACCAGCTTCCAACACCACCAATACCAAAAATAATTACCTTTTTTGAAGCAATTTTTTCCATCGTTTTATTTCCAAGCAACAATTCAGTGCGTTGAAATATCTCTTGTTCGCTTATCATGCTTTTGTGAATTGAATTTCGGCAAAAATAGAAAAGAAAATCAAACTCAATCGTTTATCTTATACACTAACAATAAAGCAGGTTCTATTATTTTTTTGAACTTTGCAGAACAAATTGAAACTACTGAAATTATGAGCAGATATCGTTATTTACTTCTTTTTTTTCCTCTGATTATCATTCTTTTCGGAGGTTGTGATAAAGATTCGGACAAAGTTCCTACGCTCGACGAGCAAATTGGTCAAATGCTGCTTGTTGGTTTTCGGGGTACTGTTCTCATGTCTGATAACCATATTGTTAGAGATTTAGAAGACTATAACCTTGGTGGCGTACTTATTTACGAGAAAGATGGACCAACCCAATCTCGTCCCCGCAATATCGAGTCTGTTGATCAATTGCGGAAGCTAGTTTCTGATTTAAAGACACATAGCGGAGAGAAACTGATAGTTGCCATTGATCAGGAAGGTGGGGTAGTGAACAGGTTAAAGACTGGCTATGGTTTTCCGGCTTCGGTAACTGCACAATATCTAGGCGAACTCAATAGCGAAGATTCTACTCGTTACTGGGCCTCGCAAATGGCTTCAACTTTAAATAATATTGGTGTAAATCTGAACTTTGCTCCGGTGGTCGACTTGAATGTAAATCCCGAAAGTCCTGCAATTGGAGCCTTGGGCCGCAGCTTTTCTGCCAACCCCGATACTGTTGTTTTTCATGCTGAAATTTTTATTAACGAACATCAGAAACTGAACATTCTGAATTGTTGTAAACATTTTCCAGGTCACGGAAGTGCTACTGTCGACTCTCACCTGGGATTGACCGATGTTACCAATACTTGGCGCGAAATTGAACTTGAGCCTTATCGGCAGCTTATTTCTTCGGGGAAGTGCAACATGATAATGAGTGCCCATGTGTTCAATCAGAATTTGGATGCCGATTACCCTGCAACGTTGTCGAAGAAAATACTTACAGGCATTCTTCGCGAAGAGCTTGGATATTCGGGTGTTATTGTGTCGGATGCTATGGAGATGGGGGCAATTACCGATAATTTTGGTCAGGAAGAAGCAATTGAAAAGGCGATAAATGCTGGTTGCGATATTCTTGTTTTCTCAAATAATACTACCACTTACAACGAGGAAATTGTGCCCGAAGCTGTAGCAATTATAAAGAATTTGGTAAACGAAGGGAAGATCACCCAAGATAGGATTCGTCAATCATACAATCGAATTCTTAAATTAAAAGAAGGTTTAATGTAATCGTCTTGCTGTGAGTGGGTTAATAAAAGGGATTACTGGTGTTGTAATGGCTGGTGGCAAAAGTAGTCGCATGGGTTCAGATAAAGGATTGGTCGAATTTGACGGGAAACCGTTGGTTCAATATACAATTGATTCTCTTAAGTCTGTATGCGATAATGTGTTGATTAGCACTCATAATCCTGCATATTCCAAATTCGGGCTTCCTCTCATTGCCGATGAAATCCCTGATTGTGGCCCTATCGGTGGAATTTATTCGGCGTTGAAAGCATCTACAACCGACCAAATTCTTGTGCTTGCTTGCGATATGCCATTTGTAACTTCTGAAACTCTTCTGAAACTCTTAGCACAGAATAACTGTTTTGAATGCATTGTTCCTAGGGTTGCGGGAAAATTGGAGCCATTGTGTTCAATCTATCTCAAGTCATTATTGTGTGTTATTGAAAGAAATATCAGAAATGGCAATTTTGCCTTAAATCAGTTGATTATGGAATCGAATTATTGCCTGATCGACTTTGATGAAATAGTGGCTGATTTTAAGAATTTCAATACGTTAGACGATATAAAGAGATAAATAAACCTATTTTTTTGTTTGAATAATTCTTCAATCCAACGTTTTATTATCCATGTTCTGATATTGCCTTAAGTCTTTCAATATCAACAATGTCTATATCTTTTCCAAACGTGCGGATAATGCCGTTTTTTTTGAATTCAGAAAGTGCCCTTATAACATTTTCGGTTGTCATGCCAATGTAGTCGGCAATCTCTTGTCGCGAAATTGGAAGTTGAATAGTTCTTTGGTTGTAAACGATGTCGGAGAAATAGATCAGCAAATGGGCAACTCTTCCGTGCAGATGTTTTCTTTTGATTTCCAGATTGTCAAGAATAATTCGGTCTGTTGCATCACTTATTTTCTGCATAATATTTAGCGCGAATTTACCATTTTCAAGAATCATGTTTTTAACATTCTGCAAATCGAGAATGCAAATTTCAGTGTCTTCAATAGCTATTACCGAGTAGTTATATCGCGATGAAGAAAAGATACTTAGCAAACTTACGAAATCGAAAGGCTTTGCAAAGCTCAATATCTGCTCGTTCCCATTGCTGGTTCGCCTTGTTAATTTTACAAGGCCACTTTTAAGGTATATAAAATCGCTGATTATATCGCCTTCAAGAATAATGATTTCGCCCTTTTTAAATTGATTTTCGATTTTCGCCGAACATAAAATTTGTTGTTGATCGGTCTCTACAAAATCAAAGAACAGCGTTTTTAATTTGCAGTCTAAGCAATTACAAAGATGAATTGATTCCCCCATTTTTTTGATAATCGTTCTTTTCTAAAAATAGATAAAAAAGCTTTACTGCAAAATCAATTGTAAAACATATTTCTATCATGGGTTTTACAACAAAAAAATGACGAAATTATTAATCGTGTAGTTGTTTGTCTTGATTTTGTTGATTTTCAATTTGTGGAGTTGATATATGTCATGAACTGATAATTATCATATATGTAATTTGTTGATATAAAATGTTATCTGGTATTTTTGAAGATAAGACAAAACGGAACTTTATATAGAAAAAGAGTCTTGAGATAGTTGCTTTTATATTGACGAACAGTGTTTAATACGATTTATAAAGCCTTTGATTATGGCAAGCAGACGCGATTTTATTAAGATATCGACATTGGTTAGTGGTGGATTAATGCTTTCAGGTCCTCTCATTCGTAAAGTGCTGGCTAAGCCAGGGGTGCCCTACTTGCTTCCTTCCGACCTGAAACGCACGCCAACCTATTGCGAGGTGTGTTTTTGGAAATGTGCCGGATGGGTGTATAAAAACGAGAAAGGCGACATCCAAAAGGTGGTTGGCAATGATATTGATCCTGAATGTAATGGCCGTTTGTGCCCGCGCGGAACAGGTGGAGTGGGCATGTACAACGACGAAGACCGCCTGAAAAACCCGATGATCCGCGTAACCCGCGATGGAAAACAGACTTTCGAGGAAGTAACCTGGGAAAAAGCGTTCGACTTCATTGCTGAAAAAATGAAGAAAATAAAGGTGGAACATGGGCCTGAATGTACTGCCCTGTTCACGCATGGTTCAGGTGGAACTTACTTTGGAACGATGTTGAAAGCCTTTGGGTCGAACAACATTGCTGCTCCATCGTACGCCCAATGTCGTGGTCCTCGAGAGGTAGCCTTTATTGCAACCTTCGGCGAAGGACTTGATTCGCCCGAAAATACCGATATCCGCGATACCAAATGCCTCGTTTTGATTGGTTCCCACTTGGGCGAAAACATGCATAATGGTCAGGTTCAAGAGATGAGCGATGCCATAGATAAAGGTGCAACCATCATCACAGTCGATCCGCGTTATTCCACTGCTGCCAGCAAGTCGAAATTCTGGCTGCCCAT
>CAZRXT010000004.1:0-14147 GCA_964604035.1 uncultured Prolixibacteraceae bacterium
AACATTGCCAGCCCCGATTTACTTGTCTCCTTGTAGTTGTTCGAAAGATCTTTCCCGGTTTGGTACATTGTTTCGACCACCGCATCGAAGCTAATACGGTGACGGCCATCCGACATTAAAGCATAATCGCTATGAGCCAAAGCACGTTCGGCAGCAAAAGCATTTCGCTCAATACACGGAATTTGCACCAGTCCGGCCACAGGGTCGCAAGTTAGCCCAAGGTGGTGTTCAATCCCCATTTCGGCAGCATATTCAATTTGATAAACCGAACCGCCCAACAGCTGGTTGGCAGCAGCCGAGGCCATTGCGCAAGCTGTTCCAATTTCGCCCTGACAACCGACTTCGGCACCCGAAATTGAGGCATTGTATTTCACAAGATTCCCAATTAGCCCAGCAGTTGCGAGTGCTTGTACAATTTGTTTTCTGTCCGATTTATATACTTTTTTGAAGTGCATTAATACCGCAGGTACTACCCCGCACGAACCACATGTAGGTGCAGTGGCAATCAACCCGCCCGAAGCATTCTCTTCCGACACGGCCAATGCATACGCAAACAACAACGAACGGTGCTTAACCGGGCCACTATAATTGAGGGCCTTCAAATGGAACAGCCCTGCCTTTCGCGGAAGGTTCAACCCTCCTGGCAACGAACCATGCTCGCTAAGCCCTTTCTTGATAGAATTGGCCATAACAGTCCACACATTATCAAGGAAATCCATAATTTCATCGCCTTCACAATGAACAACATACTCCCACAACTGACGGCCATTTTCGTTGCACCACCTAAGAATGTCGTCAAGTTTGGTTAGTGGGTATAAACTATTCTTATTCTGCGATGAATCTTCATCAACAACAGTTCCTCCGCCAACGCTATAGTAGGTTTGTGTAGCGACAATTGTTTCGCGATTATCGTAAGCTTCAAATTTTATGGCATTAGGGTGCCGTGGCAAAAATATTTCTGGTTTCCATTCAATTGAATGGTTCAACTTGCTAAAGACTTCGTTCAGAACGGTATCGGTAAGGTGCCCTTTGCCTGTAGCAGCCAAACTTCCAAAGAGATATATTTTATAAAAATGGGCAGACGGCACCTGTTTCAGGAAAAGTTGTGCGGCAAACCGTGGCCCCATAGTATGACTGCTCGACGGGCCATGACCACATTTATAGATCTCTTTGATTGTTTCCATCTTCGATATTTTCTTTCCAAAATACGGATCAAAAAACTTCTGAAGCCTTACTTAAATCAGGTTTTGGTATTTCGTACGCTGATATTTCAATTTTGGTTGATTATTGAACGACAAAACCCATCGTTGCTCAAGAAGAACAAGATGGGTTTTATCATCTTTAATATATCTCAGTAGTAATCAGAAATTCAAAACCGACTGAACAGGTGAATGTTCTGCTCGTTCCGGAAATTTTATTTGTTTCACTTTGTGATTGTCGGTCTTTGGGGTTTGTTCTACTTTTCGGAGTATGACAGTTTTTTCAACTTTCATAAACGCTTCAATCGATTTGAGAACTTCAGATTCAACAGCATCCACTTCAGTCTCTGCGTCTACCATTGGGGTTTCACTCTGAATTTTCTCTAACAACTCCATCTCGGCCTGGAGTTTTGCTTTTCGCAGCTCTTTCTTACGATATATATACACCAAACCGTACTCTTTGGCTAACTCACGACGATCAGACTCTGTTTGATCTTCAAAGAATTTTTCAATTTCGTTCCAAGCCTGAAGTATTACTTTATCGGCAACAATGCGTAAATCGGCAACAATTTTCGACATCCGCTCTGAGTTTGAATTCAGGATTTTTTGAAAACGATATGCATCTGCAAATTTTTCGTAATTAACTTTTACCAGAGCCATGGAAGGGTTGTAGATTGGACTTCCACCTTTCATTATGCGTTGAAGATCGCCATCGATAATCTTTTTTCCCCAATCAAAAAGGTTTTTGTCTGAAATTATTGGCGGAAGGTTTTTGCCATATTTTGTAAGTTGATAGAACTCGCGAACTTCGCTTTTTAGTTCGCCACGAAGAATGCCAAAATTAATAACCTGTATATAGTGAGATACATACAAGCGAGCCTTACGTGCAAACTCTACAAATTCTTTATTTTTTTGATATTGCTGTTTTCGGGCAGCATTAAGGTTTGACATTGCATTCTGAAACTTCTGAAGTATTGACTGAATGTCAGCAAGAGTTTGCTCGGAACAAGCAGCTGACGAATTTTCATTTGCCGAAATTGATTTTTTAAGGGCAGCTCCGAGTGCACGTAATCGTGCCTGATCTGTATTTGGAAGTCGACGGTAAGGCATCTTTTCTTTTTCTTACGAAATTACCGCAAAACTTAATTTAATAACAGCATTCGCACCTGCTACTTATGAACTACTTATCAACAAAAAGGAAATAAAAAACCCTGTCAAATTCTTGAAATTTTGACAGGGTTGACTTCTAGGTTTATTTTCTGGATGTCCATCTGATTACTTATTAAAGTTGTAACTATATGTTTTCACACCATCAGTAATGTTGATAGCATAGTCACCACTTTCAAGACGAGCAAGGTTGAAACCTGCGTTGATGCTAAAATCTTTACCTAACGATTTGTTGAACACTTCACCATCTTCATTGCTTAAAGAAACTTCAACATCACTCAACTTGTGGTTTAAGAAAGAAATCTTCAAAACGTTGTCTTTAACTTCAACAAAAGGGCTTACAGTTTCGGTTGCATTCTCAACAATTGCATTGTTTTCAACTGTGAAGAACATGCTGTTTTTACCGTACTTGTTGCTTACTGTAATTTTGTATTCTCCATCGCTAAGATTTTTGAAATCGAATACTTTAGAATAAACTTTTTCGTTAATAGAACCATCGTTGTAATAAACTACATCGCCAGCTGCATTTTCGATAGTCAATTTTGTTACGACTTCCGACTCATTGTTTAAAGATACAACTGCACGGTCGTTTGAGTAAGGAACAAACTTAAGTTTAGGTGCATCGGTAGCAGACACTCTTGAAACTAACACTACAACCAATATCACAGCTACTGTGATCTTTGTTGCTAAATAGAATACTTTTGTTTTCATTGTTATAATTTTAAATTGAACTTTATTTACGCTGCAATATTAACATGTTTTACAACATTGTGCTGCAAAACATACGTTAAAAAAATATTAATTGTGGAAAGGTTAAGCTTTGGTTAACAAGAGAGCATTGGAAGTGCTTGATTTAGATGATTTTTTAAATATTTTTTGATCTTATCAATTATCGTGCCACAAAGCAAGTAATTGTTTTAAGGATTTGTTACCTTTTAAAACTTATCAACATACTCAAATGGAAATTAAGAAACTCTCATTACTCGATGGAGCCAAAAATGCCACAGGAATCACAGTGATTATTGATGTTTTCAGGGCATTTTCGGTTGCATGCTATTTGGTCAACAATGGTGCCGAAAGAATATATCCGGTAGGTTCAATTGATGAAGCATATCAGATTAAAAAGGAAAATCCAAACTTTATCCTCATTGGAGAACGGCATGAAAAGAAGTGCGAAGGGTTCGATTTCGGGAATTCGCCCTCTCACATTCTCAATGTTAATTTTAATGGGAAATCTGTCATCCATACTACAAGTTCGGGAACACAAGGAATAAATTACGCCAAAAATGCAACCGAGATACTAACCGGAAGCTTTGTTAACGCCAGAGCGACAGCAAAATACTTGAAGGCAAAGCATCCCGAAACAATTTCGCTTGTCGCAATGGGTTACGAAGGGTTAAGAAACTCGCAGGAAGATGATTTCTGTGCCGAATACATTGAAAATGAAATACACCAGAAACCTTTCGACTTTAATCAACTGGTTGAAATACTTAAAACTGGCGATGGCGCCCGTTTGCTCGATCCCAAAAATCAAGAGCATTCTCCTGCATCCGACTTCAACCTATGCCTCGATCTGAATCGTTTCAATTTTGTGCTAAAAGTTAAATCAGATCAAAATGGCCGGAATTATCTTGAAAAAATCGACATTGACTAATAATTGTCATACACGAAAAGAGTTCAAAACGGTACTTTCACCCTCTTTAAAAATTACTCTATGATTTACAATTTTGATGAATTAGTCGACCGCAAAGGGTCTAATTGTGAAAAGTACGACCATCTGCAACAAATATTTGGAAAAGAAGACCTTGTTCCAATGTGGGTGGCCGATACCGACTTCAAAACTCCCGATTTCATTGTTGATGCGGTGAAAAAAAGGGCTAACCACGAAATTTATGGATACCCAACTATCCCGGAATCATATTACGAAGCGGTTCAAAACTGGATCAAGAACCAGCATGGCTGGAAGGTTGAGAAAGAATGGATAAACTATTGCCCCAATGTGGTAATTGCATTAGCGTCTTTGGTGCTTTCGCTCACAAAACCCGGCGATAAAATAATTGTACAACCACCCGTCTATTTTCCGTTTTTCCATGTTGTTGAAGACAATGATCGAATAATGGTCGAAAATCAACTTAAATTAGAAGATGGCCGCTATGTTTTCGACTTTGACGATCTGAAAAGAAAAATTGATGGAGATACAAAAATGCTTATCCTTTGTAGCCCCCACAACCCGGGCGGAAGGGTGTGGACAAAAGAAGAGTTGACAGAATTAGGTCGAATTTGCTTTGAAAGGAATGTCATAATTGTTTCAGACGAAATTCATTCTGATCTTATTTTCCCAGGATATAAACACACACCAATTGCCAATATCTCAGAAGAATTCTCTCTAAACTGCATTACAATAATGTCGGCAAGCAAAACATTCAATATTGCAGGTCTTTCATCAGCATATATTGTCATAGAAAACAAAGAGCACCTGACTAAATTCAAGCGTTTTATGCGCGCAACACATATTTCATCGGGAAACTTTTTTGGACAGATTGCAACCGAAGCGGCCTACACCCATGGTGCAGAGTGGCTTTCACAACTTATGACTTATCTGGATAGTAGCTGGGAAATTGTCGATGAATTCTTCAGAAACAATCTTCCTTCAATTAGCCCAATGAAACCCGAAGGAACTTTTCTTGTTTGGATCGACCTTTCTCCACTTGGGATGTCTTCGAAAGAAGCTTTTGATAAGCTGATTGAAGCTGGCGTAGCTCCAAATCCCGGGTTTCTTTTTGGTTCAGGAGGAGAGCCATTTATACGATTAAATATAGGATGCCCAAAAAGCACACTTATTAAAGGACTTGAAAAGTTCAAAATCGCATTCTGCAATCAATAAAAGTAGAAAACTACAAAGTGGAACCGTCAGATGTCAAAACAATAATTTTATTGTCTTTACACTCAACAACGCCGCCAAGAATTTCAAATTGGAAGGTTTTTTCGTTTACATCTTTCAAAACGATAATCCCTTTTTCTAACGACGAAATAATTGGGGCATGGTTTTTCATTATTTCAAACGAACCTTTTGTCCCGGGCAATTTTACAATCAAAATATCGCCTGAATAAAGAGTTTTTTTCGGTGTAATTATTTCAAGATGCATAATTATCATGAATTATTGGGCATTCGAAATCATTGCTTCGCCTTTCTTAATAGCCTCTTCAATTGTTCCAACAAGGTTAAAAGCAGATTCAGGATACTGATCAACAGCGCCATCCATAATCATATTAAAACCTTTTATGGTGTCCTGAATTGACACAAAAGCACCTTTCAATCCAGTAAATTGAGCAGCTACAAAGAATGGTTGAGATAAGAAACGCTGAACACGACGGGCACGATGGACCACTAGCTTATCGGCTTCAGACAATTCATCCATTCCGAGAATAGCAATAATATCTTGCAATTCATTGTACCGTTGAAGTAACTGTTTTACACGTTGGGCACAATTATAATGCTCATCGCCAACAATATCTGAAGTAAGAATACGTGAACTTGATTCAAGTGGATCGACAGCAGGATAAATACCCAACTCCGAAATCTTACGGCTTAATACAGTTGTAGCATCTAAGTGTGCAAATGTTGTTGCCGGAGCAGGGTCTGTCAAGTCGTCGGCAGGAACATAAACTGCTTGCACCGAAGTAATTGACCCATGCTTTGTGGAAGTAATTCGTTCTTGAAGAGTTCCCATTTCAGATGCTAAAGTAGGCTGATATCCTACGGCAGAAGGCATTCGACCCAACAAAGCCGAAACTTCGGAGCCTGCCTGAGTGAAACGGAAAATATTATCGATAAAGAACAAGATGTCTTTACCTCCAGATTTATCGTGACCATCGCGCAAGCTTTCGGCAACAGCCAAACCAGAAAGAGCAACACGGGCACGAGCACCCGGTGGTTCGTTCATTTGACCGAAAACAAGAGCAAGTTTCGATTTTGCAAGTTTCTCATAATCAACCTTTGATAAATCCCAGCCACCTTTTTCCATCTCTTCACGGAACTCGTCACCGTAATCAATAATTCCAGCTTCGATCATCTCGCGCAGTAAATCGTTCCCTTCGCGGGTACGCTCACCAACGCCGGCAAAAACAGAAAGCCCGGAGTGAGCAACTGCAATATTATTAATTAGCTCCTGAATTAGTACAGTTTTTCCAACGCCAGCTCCACCAAATAAGCCAATTTTACCTCCTTTGGCGTAAGGTTCGATCAAGTCGATTACTTTAATCCCGGTAAATAGTATCTCGGTTTCGGTAGAAAGTTCGTCGTAAGTTGGAGGATCGCGGTGAATGCTAACTCCGTGTTCCATATTAACAGGGCTTAACCCATCAACCGGATTTCCAGTTACGTTGAGCAAACGGCCCAATACGTTCTCGCCGTTAGGCATTATAATGGATGAACCTTTTGCAATAACATCTAAGCCCCGTCTCAGCCCATCGGTTGAATCCATTGCTATTGCACGAACTGTTTTCTCACCAATATGTTGCTGACATTCAAGAACAAGCGGATATAAACCCGGGCGTTCAATCTCTAACGCATCGTAAATCTCTGGCAATGATTTTTCGTTGTCGAAAATAACATCAACAACAGGACCAATTACTTGTAAAACTTTACCTACAACAGCCATAATTATTTAATTTTCGAAACCTAAAATTACTTAAATCTAAAATCAGACAACACAATTTCTACTTATAATAATTGCTTATAAGAGAAAGTTAACTCTTTCTATTCATTAATAGCTTGGCTACATTTAATAGCTCAAGCTTATTTTCTGATTTAACGTCAATCTGATCCCAGCAATTCTCGGCTTTAATGTAATATTCTTCAATTTTCGATTTAGTGAACTGGTCAATGCCTAGCTCTACAAAGATTGCTCTCACCTGCTCAATTTTTTCTTCGCGGTCAAAAACTTCAGCAGAGATCCAATGCTTTAAATTCAATTCAGTAGCGCCTTTTGCAACTTCGAGAGCTTTCGAAAGGAGAAATGTTTTTTTATTGGAAACGATGTCGCCTCCAATATTCTTTCCAAAAATATCTGTATCTCCAAAAGTATCAAGGTAATCGTCTTGAAGCTGGAAAGCCAGCCCTAAGTTATATCCAAATTGAAAAAGTAAATCAATATCTTTCGGTGGAGCATCAGCCAGTATTGCACCTATTTTGAGGCTATTAGCTAAAAGAATTGCTGTTTTCAACCCAATCATTTGAATATACTCATCGATAGAAACTTGGTTAATGGTTTCAAAGTCCATATCGAGTTGTTGGCCTTCGCAAACTTTCAATGCCGTATCGGTAAAAACTTGAAGTAATTCTTTGAGCTTAGAAGTATCACTTTGTAAAATGTATTTATACGACAGAATAGACATTGCATCGCCTGAAAGAATTGCGGCATTGTTTGAGTATTTCACATGTACAGTTTCCCTATTTCGCCTAAGATCCGCATTGTCCATAATATCGTCGTGCAACAATGTGAAATTGTGGAAAATTTCTACCGCAACAGCGGCGGGAAATGCCTTTTCAATATCTTGTCGAAAGGTTCCGTAGGCCATCAAAAGTAATATTGGCCTAATTCTTTTGCCCCCCATCTCGATAGAATAACGAATTGGATTATAGAGATTTTTAGGGTCAGAATTTCCTATCCGTTCAATCTCTTGAGCCAAATTCATTGAAAATGACTTTTGCAATTCATCAAAACTGACCATCTACAATTATGTTTTATCTATTTCTATTCAGTTATTTAAACATTGATTCCAGATGAATATTTTTCAATATACGTAAGGAAAACTGACTTCCGAAAGTACGACTAATCGGCGATTTAAACAAAAAGAAAAGAAAAGTTGACAACCATCAAAATTATAAAATGCTAATATTAAATTTGTAAAGAAAAAAGAAGAAGAAATGTCTGGATTTTTATTAGTATTAACAATTGCCGGCACTACCGCACTTTTCCTTTATGGGTTAAAGCTGATGAGTGAATCGCTCCAAAAAATCATGGGCGAAAGGCTACAATTAATGCTTTCATCCCTTTCATCCAACAGAGCAAAGGGTGTTCTGACAGGAATTCTTATTACGGCATTACTCCAATCATCATCAGCCACTACAGTAATGGTTGTGAGTTTTGTAAATACAGGTATTTTAAGGTTAGCCGAAGCCATAGGCTTGATAATGGGTGCAAATATTGGTACAACTTTTACGGCATGGCTCATTGCTTTTTTTGGATTCAAAGCCAACATTGCGTTTTACACTTTCCCTCTGATTGGGATTGGAATTCCATTCATCTTTTCGAACAGCCGCAAAGTAAAAAACTGGGGAGAGTTAATCCTGGGCTTTTCACTTTTGTTTATTGCTCTTGAGTTTCTGAAAACAAATGTTCCATCAGCATCCGACTCATGGTTTATTGATGTAATAGAACGACTAAACTCCTTTCAACACCTCTCCTATTTCGTATATCTTATTGCTGGAATACTATTTACAATTATTGTTCGCTCTTCGAATGCCATTTTTGCGCTAATACTTGTACTCAGTATTAAAGGATGGCTTTCTTTTGAAATGGCAGCCACAATGCTGCTTGGAGTAAACATTGGGACAACAATTGCGGCAAATACAGCTGCCCGAGTGGCTAATGTTACAGCAAAAAGAGCTGCCCTTGTCCACCTGCTTTTCAAAGTTTTTGGAGTTCTGTGGATTACCCCAATATTCCCATTTTTCTTAAAAGGAATAATCTTCATAAATACCTCGTTGGGAGGAATAGACCCGACACTAGACATAGCCGGAATACCTATTTCGTTAGCACTATTCCATACGTTATTTAATGTGATCAACACCATGATACTTTTTGGTTTTTCAAAACAGATTACCAATATGGTTGCCAAAAAGATACCAATAGGACCAACATCAGAAAACGAATTCAAACTTACGCATATAAAGATTGGGTTGCTTTCAACACCTGATGCTTCACTCTTCCAGGCTCAACGCGAAATATTAATCTTTGCCGAAACCTCAAGAAAAATGTTCAGGAATGTTGAACGCTTTTTAATAGATAAAAATGACAAAGAGTATTTGGTGTTAAAAGAAAGGATTCTCTCTGAGTATCAAAACGCTAAACGATATGAAGAAGAAATTGCTAACTATCTCACAAAAGTTGGTGAAGGCCGTTTAAGCGAGACCAGCTCAAAAAGCTTAAGGTCGCAGTATAAAATGATTGACGACATCATAAATATTGCAAATTCATGTATGAACATTTTTCATGCAATAGAACGCAAACGCGCTCAGAAAATTGAATTTCCGGAACAAGTTAATAATAACATTCTCCTTTTATTCAACATGGTAAAAGAGGCTCTCGACACGATGGTCACAATGCAAACGCATGAGGAGCAAATGCCTTTCAGCATGGCTAAAGACACCGAGAATGAAATCAACAACTTTAGAGATATTCTAAAAAGTGAGCATTTGAACAACCTCGAGAAAAGTGTTTACAAATACGATGCAGGCCTTATTTATAATGATATTGTATCTCAATGTGAGCGCATTGGCGATTTCGCCTTCAATGTAGACGAATCGTTCAAAGGACTCTAATTCTTCACATTATCAATCTTCGCTATTTCCTTACTATCCCAATTTTTATTCAAAAGCTCTATTGCTTTCTTCACTGTAGGATCATTTTTATAGATTATTGGATAGAACCCTGCATCTCCAATTGTGTTTCTAGCAATGTAAGCATATAATTGAGATTGCATAAACTTCTTAGATTCCGACAATTCTGCTGCTGAGTATTTTATTCCAGAGGTCTTTACTCGATTCAAAAATAAGTTAAATACATCTTTTTGAATTAAATACTTCTCTATTTCTTCAGCATCTTTCATCGATTTTAAGATCTTCCTATTTTGATCAGCAAAATCAAAAGCAAAGTAATAAATCAGGTTTTTGGAAACAATAGAAGCATAAAACTCATTTATTCCAGTGGTGTCAGCAGGGACAAAAAAGTCGGGCATAATTCCCCCTCCGCCATACACTAAGCGGCCTCCTGTTGTATAATACTTCAAGCTATCTTTAAAATGGATGCTGTCCTTCTGAACCATTTCTTCATGCATCATCCGGTTGTAAAGTTCCATTCGATACTCTTCATTTCCTTCGCTATAAGGCTTCTGAATACTGCGCCCACTTGGTGTATAAAAACGGGCTACAGTCAATCGTACAGCCGATCCATCCATGAATGGGATTTGCTCCTGCACAAGGCCTTTGCCATAAGAACGGCGACCAACAATCAGTCCGCGGTCATTATCTTGAATTGCTCCGGCAAAAATTTCACTTGCTGAAGCAGAATATTCGTCAATCAAAACAACAAGGTCGCCATCTTTCCATATCCCGTTATCCGTTGAAAGAAATTCATTTCGTGGCCTTGCTTTACCTTGAGTATAGACAATCATCTTTTGGGCAGGAAGAAATTCATCAACCATTTCGAAAACAGCTTGTAAGTATCCGCCTGAATTACCTCTCAAATCAACAATGAGCTTCTTTGCCCCAGCCGATGCGAGATTTTTAATTCCTTGGTAAAATTCTTTATGAGTTGTTTCGGCAAATCGGTTGACTTTAATCAGACCAATCTCATTGTCAATCATATATGAAACATCAACACTTACAAGAGGTATTTCGTCTCTTTCAATTTTATAATCCAGAGCATTAACAAATCCAGGACGGCGAATGCCAACATTCACAATTGTCCCCTTTTTCCCTTTAAGCAACGAAACAATACTATCGCTTTTTAATCCAGCACCAGAAACATCGGCTCCATTGACTTTGATAATCCTGTCGCCAGCCATAATTCCAAGTTTTTGGGAAGGCCCACCAGAAACCACATCGACAACAGTAACTGAGTCATTTTGCATAATGAACTGAACTCCTATGCCAGAAAAATTGCCACGCATTTCTTCACTTACCCCACTCATTTCTTGAGCAGTAATATAAGTTGAATGTGGGTCAAGTTGATCTAAAACAACAGGGATTATTTTTTCGATTAACTCGTTTTTATTAATTGTATCAACATAGTCTTTCGCAATCATATTGGTAATGACTGAAAGTTTATCTGGTTGAAAGAATCTCAAGTTTTGAAGATCGGATTTTGTAATATTTTGCTGAATTTTTGATCCAATAAAAATACCGGCAGCACCAACAACCGCCAATAAAATTGGGTAGAAAATTTTTTGTATTCTATTCATAATGTGCAATTTGCTATCTAAAAAACTAAAAAATCCGAAACGACAAGTCCCGGATTAATTAAACAAATTTATCTTTTTTTTATTTGGTCAAATATTTATTTACCATTTCGATTAAATCTTTCGAACGAATAGGTTTCGCTAGGTAATCGTTGCACCCAGCTTCAATTGCTTTAGCTCTATCGTCAGACATAGCAAAAGCTGTTTGAGCAACAATAGGTAAATCGGAATATATTTTCCGAATCTCACGTGTTGCATCGTAACCATTCATTTCAGGCATTTGTAAGTCCATAAGAATCAGATCAATATCTGAATGATTTTTTGCAAAATCGACTGCTTCCAAACCATTTTTAACCCACTCAATTCTTGCATCAAGTTTTGATAGAACTGCATTTAAGTAAAGATAGTTCGACTCAACATCTTCAACAATTAATATCAATGGTTTAACTTGATTTTCCATATAAATAAGTTTTAATTATTATCTAAAAGTAATCATTCATTTTCTTAATGTCAAGGATTAAATCTTGCGATTTATTATTTCCCTCTTGACAATTTCATTTTCAACCAGAAAGTAGATCCTTTTCCAACCTTAGATTCAACTTCAATACTTCCACCCATCAACTCCATTAATCCTTTAGAAATTGTTAGGCCAATTCCAGTTCCGCCGTAAAGTCTATTCTTATCGTTGTTTACCTTAGTAAAACGCTCGAAAATTTTATCGAGTTTGTTGTGCTGAATTCCAATCCCAGTATCACGAACATATACTTCAAGTTGGTCATCTATAATCTTGTACCCGATCTCAATCTCACCTTCATCAGTAAACTTAATAGCATTGGATATCAGGTGATTAATTACTTGATTTAGTCGATGTCTGTCAGATTGGATTCGAACTTCACCTTCAGCGCCTTTGCTCCGAATTACTTTAATATTTGTTTTCTCTTCCGAAATAAGGAGCTTCTCGGTACGGTCACAAGCTGAATCAAAAAGCGGGTTAAAGTTAAACTCGCTTATGCTAACAGTCATTTGATCAGCTTCAAGTTTAGAAAAATCAACAATTGATTCTATTAATGACATTAATCCGTTGCCGTTGCTTTGAATTATATCAATAAACGTATTTTTTTCTTCCGAAGTAAGGTTTTCTTCTCGCAACATATTAGTAAACCCGATAATAGCATTCATTGGGGTTCTGATCTCGTGGCTCATATTTGCAAGGAACAGTGACTTAAGCTTATCGGCCTCGATGGCCCTGTCCTTCGCCTTAATAAGTTCCTCTCTGGCTTTTGCAACCATTGTAATATCTTCTACAATTCCTTCAATCGCAATTTCTTTAAAACCTTCTTCAAGTAATGCAAGTGTAAGATTTGCAATAAATTGCTCTCCATTTTTACGCTTAAGCATAATTTCGGTTGTTACCTCTTTAGTTTCAAGGATTGTATCCAAGATTAAGGATCCAAGATCGGGATCAACTAACAGGTCAGCTTTAACAACTTTTCCAAGATCATCTTCGGTATATCCAAACATTTTCCTGAAACGATAGTTAAACTCAACAACTCTCATATCTTTATCGAGACGGAAGAAGGCCAAAGGTGCATTTTCGAAAAGAGCTTTAAACTTCGACTGGCTTTCGAGCATGGAATCTTCTGTCGACTTAAAATCAGTTATATCGCGAGTAATACCAACGGTTCCAATACACTTTTTTGCAGAATCGTAAAGCGGTATTTTAGTGTCTGACAGATACTTTGTGCCGTTTCCAGTATCGAAAACATGTATCTGATTTAAAACAGCAACACCTGTTTTAATAATCTCTTGTTCAACATCATAAGCTTCCTGTGCATGTTTAAAAAAGTCGAAGTCCGACTTTCCAATTGCTTCATCGGGATGACTTAACCCTAACAAGTTAGCCTGTGCTTTATTAATGCGAATAAACTTGCTTTCCAGATCCTTAAAATATATTGTATCTGGAACATTATCAATAAGAGCAGTCATCATATTCCGCTCTTGTTCAATATGTTTCTGCCTCTTTGATTTTAAGAAATATGTTGCCGCGATAAAAAGACCAAGAATCAATGCACTCAGAAAAGAAACCATCGCCTTGCTCATCCGAACTTCGCCTGTAACAGAATCGTACCGAACTTCGCCCGAAAGGACTGATAAAGAATCTTCATCCTTTTCTATCTGTAAATCAGCAACAGAAGAAACAAGAGATTGAAATAATACACATCCCTGTTCTACAACTATTGATGCTACGGTATAAATTAAATCATTAACAATAGTATTTTGGTTATGTGAATTACAAACTGCTAAATCTTGACCAGTTGCTGAATATTTTTCAGACAACCCACTTGCATAATTGTATTTTCCAAAAGAAAATAAACAGAAAACAAACAAAAAAAATACTAATATCCCCTTGCGCATAGTCCCCAACTTTTAAAACTGGGGTTGAAAATACTTAATTTCTTTAAAAGACTGTGTAAATCCAAACAAGAAATTATAAATCAACAGAATAATTTCAAGTTCACTCTCGTTTAGATTACTTTT
>CAZRXT010000004.1:14247-26353 GCA_964604035.1 uncultured Prolixibacteraceae bacterium
ATTTTCAGAGTAGATATTATCCAATTGTTCGGCCCGGATATACTTTTAGTGCTTCTTCCAATATTTTAAGTGCTATAGCAAGATCTTCCTTTTTAAGTACATAAGCAATTCTTACTTCATTCTTTCCTAACCCCGGAGTTGTATAAAAGCCCGAAGCAGGAGCCATAAAAATTGTTTGATTATCGTAAGAGTAATCGCTTAGTAACCACTCACAAAACTTATCAGAATCATCGACCGGAAGTTTTGCTACAGTATAAAATGCGCCCATAGGTATTGGCGAATAAACCCCGTCGATGCGATTCAAACCATCAATTAAGAACTTTCGGCGTTCAACATATTCGTTATACATTTCCAACATATAACTTTCGGGGGTATCTAAAGAAGCCTCCGCTATAATTTGACCAATAAGAGGTGGGCTTAATCGGGCTTGACAGAATTTCATCACACTCCCTTTGACTGCCTTATTCTTTGTAACCAGAGCCCCTACCCTTATTCCACATTCGCTATATCTCTTTGAGACAGAATCAATCAGAATCACATTCTCTTCTATTCCATCGAGATGAAATGCAGAAATATACGGGGCACCTGTATAACAAAACTCACGGTAAACTTCATCAGAAAAAAGGTATAAGTCATATTTCTTAACCAAATCTCTTATCTGATTCATTTCTGTCTGGTTATAAAGATAGCCAGTTGGATTATTTGGGTTACAAATTAATATGCCTTTTGTTTTTGGAGTAATAAGCTTTTCAAATTTTTCGATTGGCGGCAATGCAAAACCTTCTTCAATTTTAGAAGGAATTGTTTTCACAACAGCACCCGCTACAATTGCAAATGCAGTATAATTTGCATAAGAAGGTTCAGGTACAATTATTTCGTCACCAGGGTCGAGGCATGCAAGAAAAGCATAAGTTACTGCTTCAGAACCACCTGTGGTAATTATTATATCGTCGGCTGTAACATTAATCTTATACTTTTCATAGTATGTTACAAGCTTTTCTCTATAAGATCTAATTCCCTCGCTGGGACTGTATTCCAAAATCTTCCGGTCAATGTTTTTAATCGCATCCAAAGCAATTTTTGGCGTAAGCAAGTCTGGCTGACCAATATTTAAGTGATAAACCTTCTTCCCACTAGCTTTTGCTTTATCAGCCATTGGCACTAATTTCCTGATCGGAGATTCAGGCATTCGCACTCCACGTTTCGATATTTCTGGCATAAAAATCTGCTTTTTAACAAATCGCGTAAAGATATAACTAACAAACCGAAATAAAAAATCACTTATCAAACATGTTTTATTACATTTTCAAGAAGGAAAAAATCAAACTGAAAGAACCTTTAAAATAGCTACTTAAACTCACAGAGAATCTCATTTATATGGATTTTATCATGTTTCATAAACATACAATAACTTATTTTTATGTATTAAACTAAAAAAATGAACTATGATAATCGGTGTGCCAAAAGAAATTAAAAATAGTGAAAACAGAGTTGCTTTAACTCCTGCAGGAGCCTCAGAATTAATAAAATATGGTCACGAGTTATATATTCAAACATCGGCAGGAATAGGAAGTGGATTTAGCGATGAATCGTACCTTAGTGCAGGAGCAAAGCTACTTTCAACCATAGAAGAGATCTACAAAAAAGCTGAAATGATAATGAAAGTAAAAGAGCCAATTGCCTCCGAATATAATCTGATTAGAAAAGATCAAATTATATATACGTACTTTCATTTTGCATCTTCTGAAGAATTAACCAAAGCAATGATCAACTCGGGCGCAATTTGCATTGCTTACGAAACAGTAGAGCTCCAAGATCATTCTCTACCATTGCTAATCCCGATGTCGGAAGTGGCAGGAAGAATGTCTGTTCAGGAAGGAGCAAAATATCTTGAAAAAACATTTGGAGGAAGAGGCGTATTACTTGGAGGCGTTCCAGGAGTTCCTCCGGCAAAAGTATTAATAATAGGTGCAGGAATTGTTGGCACCGAAGCTGCAAAAATGGCTGCCGGACTTGGCGCAGATGTTACAATTATGGATGTCAACCTAAAAAGACTTCGCTACCTTGATGATATTATGCCGGCAAATGTAAAGACAATGATGAGTAACAGCTTTAATATCAGAGAAATGGTGAAAACACACGACTTGATTATTGGCGCAGTACTTATTACAGGTGCAAAAGCACCACATCTTATTACCCGAGAAATGCTTTCAACTATGCAACCAGGAACTGTCATCGTTGATGTTGCCATCGATCAGGGTGGTTGCATTGAAACTACTTACCCAACAACACACGATAAGCCTACATTCTGTATTGATGGTGTGATCCATTACTCTGTTGCAAATATGCCAGGAGCTGTACCGAGAACATCAACAATTGCTCTAACTAATGCAACATTACCTTATGCCATAACCTTAGCAAATAATGGTTGGAAGAATGCATGCAGAAAAGATGAAGCACTGAAAAAAGGATTAAATATTGTAAACGGTCAAATTGTTTACAAAGGTGTTGCTGAGGCATTTAAATATCAGCATGTCGAAATAGATACTTTATTGTAGTTTTTCATACTGATTTTTTACACCAAAGTCAATAGCTTGGCATCAAAATATTTTTCCTGTAAATCTTTGAATTTGAATAATCAACAAAAAAAATAGAAAAAAAATAGAAAATTCACGATAAAAAATTTGCATGGAACAAAAACACGCTTTATATTTGTATCAGAAATCAGTTACAAACATGACCGATTTCAATCAAATCAAGTCTTTTTCATGTTTGGCGTTTTAGTTTGGGGGATAGTTTTTTGGGAGACATCAGACGATGTCTCCTTTTTTTTGTACTAACTGATCATCTTTGTTGAAACAAATTATGCCTGCTTATCAAGCTTGTGTAAAAACATTATAGTTGAAATTTTATAATTAAATCTTATGAATTCAAAAAGCATCATTGGAATTGGAAATGCCTTAATGGATATTGTAGTTAAATTACCTAACGATGAGATAATTGTCAAAAATAATCTACCAAAGGGAAGCATGACTCTAATTGATGCTGAAACATCAAAAAACTTAAATGATCAAACCAATCAATTTGATAAAATACTGTCA
Source organism: uncultured Prolixibacteraceae bacterium (assembly GCA_964604035.1). Classification (GTDB taxonomy): domain Bacteria; phylum Bacteroidota; class Bacteroidia; order Bacteroidales; family Prolixibacteraceae; genus CAYMTR01. The sequence goes on from CAZRXT010000004.1 coordinate 17,349, forward strand.
CCAGGTGGTTCAGTTGCCAACACTGTTCATGGATTAGCTAACCTTGGGGCTATTGCAGGTTTTGTTGGTAAAGTTGGAACAGATGAATTAGGCGAAAAATATTTTAAAGAACTTGAAAAAATTGGTGCAAAACCAACGCTTTTCAAATCAGAAACACCTACAGGAATTGCAATGGCACTGGTTACTCCTGATTCTGAACGCACATTTGGCACCTACCTTGGCGCAGCTGTAGAGTTAAGCCCTGAGGATATTACGATTGATTTATTTCGCAACTATGAAATCGCATTTATTGAAGGCTACCTTGTTCAAAACCATGATTTGGTGATTAAAGCATGTGAAATGGCCAGAAAATCAGGCCTATTAATTGCCCTTGACCTTGCTAGCTATAATGTTGTTGAAGAAAATCTGGAATTTTTAACCCAGATCGTAGATGAATACGTTGACATCATTTTTGCAAACGAAGACGAAGCCAAGGGTTTTACCGGCTTAGAGCCAGAGAAGGCAATCGAAGTTTTAGGAGATCTTTGTGATATTGCAATTGTTAAAGTCGGCAAGAATGGTTCCCTCATAAAATTCAAAGAAGAAGTAATCAAAATTGATGTTGTAGGAACTGAATGTATAGACACAACAGGCGCTGGCGATTTATACGCTGCTGGTTTCCTATACGGTTTCTCTAAAAGTCTTTCAATGGAAATTTGTGGAAAAATTGCTTCAATTGTAGCCGGAAGAGTAATAACTGTTTACGGAGCTCGAATGGATCAACCATTATGGGATGTAATCAGAAAGGAAGTCAAAATGCTATTATAGTTTTACTTCTTCCGAGATTTTTGTTAACTGACTGAAACAATGTCAGTATTTCTTCATTTTTCTTTAATCTGGAGGTGAATGATTTTACATTCAGCTCTATTTTAGATGCAATCTCACCTTCATCCATTCCAAATTTTTAAAATCAATTATCTTTGCACAAAATATAAAGTCATTATTGGGTTTATAATCAATTTAATCCGATAAGTAATTAATTTCAAATTCACAATTTATTAGAATATGGCACACAAATCGGGTTTTGTAAATATCATAGGAAATCCCAACGTTGGGAAATCTACAATAATGAATGTACTTGTAGGAGAGAAAATTTCGATAATTACATCAAAAATGCAAACCACTCGCCACCGGATCAAAGGAATAGTAAGTGGAGATGATTTTCAAATAGTATATTCTGATACCCCTGGAATATTAAAGCCCAACTACAAATTGCAGGAGAATATGATGAGGTTTGTAGATACAGCCATTGTCGATGCCGATGTGATTCTTTATGTAACCGATGTGATTGAAAAGTTCGATAAAAACTCTGATTACCTCGAAAAAATAAAAAAAACTGATGTTCCGGTAATTTTACTATTAAATAAAATAGACCTTTCTGATCAACAAAATGTACTTAATTTGGCACAAATGTGGCAACAAGAACTTCCCAAAGCATTAATTCTACCTATTTCGGCCACTGAAAAATTCAACATTGCTCCTATCTTTGATCTGATTATTGAAAAATTACCTGAAGGCCCTGCATTTTTTCCAAAAGATGAACTTACCGACCGCAACGAACGCTTTTTTGTACAGGAAATCATTCGAGAAAAAATATTGTTATTTTACCAAAAAGAAGTGCCATATTCTGTTGAGATAGAAGTAGAATCATTTAAAAATGAAGATAAAAAGTTGCTTTCCATTCAAGCAATAATTTATGTAAATCGCGAAACGCAAAAAGGAATAATTATTGGCCATCAGGGAAAAGCAATAAAAAAAGTTGGGACTGAGGCTCGAAAAGATATTGAAGAGTTTTTTGAAAAGAAGGTTTTCCTTGAATTGTATGTTAAAGTTAGCCCCGATTGGCGCGAAACTGACACAAAACTCAGGAACTTCGGTTATGAAATGCAATAAAAAAAATTAGAAATGAGTAATATAGTCGCTATAGTAGGAAGGCCAAACGTTGGTAAGTCAACACTTTTCAACAGATTTGTTGAAGAGCGTTCAGCCATTGTTGACGATGTTGCAGGGGTAACCCGCGACAGAAACTACGGCAAATGTGAATGGAATGGCATTGAATTTTCACTCATCGACACGGGTGGATATATCGCCAGCTCAGATGATATATTTGAAGAAGAAATCAGAAAACAAGTTTTGCTTGCTATCGAAGAGTCTGATGCAATACTTTTTGTTGTTGATGTAGAAAGTGGAATCACCGATCACGATGAATCTGTGGCGCAACTACTTAGAAAAGAAGAAAAGCCCGTTTTTGTGGTGGTCAATAAAGTTGACAATAACATGAGGGTCAACGACTCATACGAATTCTACAACCTAGGGCTTGGTGAGCTATATTGCATCTCATCGATCAACGGAAGTGGAACTGGTGATTTGTTAGACAAAGTTGTTGAAGCTCTTCCAAAAGAAAACAAAATTGAAGAAGAAGAGGAAGTTCCACGCTTCTCAATTATTGGGCGTCCAAATGTTGGAAAATCTTCTCTGATTAACGCTTTGACCGAAGTTGACAGGCATATTGTTACTGATATTGCAGGTACAACTCGAGATTCGATCAACACCCGTTATACTAAATTTGGATACGACTTCATTTTAAGCGACACAGCAGGGTTGCGTAAAAAAGGGAAAGTACATGAAGATCTTGAGTTTTATTCGGTTATGCGCTCTGTTCGTTCTATCGAATTATCAGATGTTTGCCTGTTGCTTATAGATGCAACAAGAGGAATTGAAGCACAAGATATTAATATCTTTAACATCTGCTTGAAGAACAAAAAAGGTATTGTAATACTTGTGAACAAGTGGGATTTAGTTGAAAAAGATACTAAAACAACTAAAATATTTACTGAAGCTATTAAGGAACGTATTGCACCTTTTACCGACGTACCAATAATTTTCACTTCGGCATTGACAAAGCAGAGACTTTTAAAAGCTTTCGAGACTGCAATGAACGTTTACGAAAACAGAAAGAAAAAAGTTAAGACTTCTCAGCTTAATGATATTCTGCTACCAACAATTGAAAACTTCCCTCCTCCTTCGAATAAAGGTAAGTTTGTGAAAATAAAATACATAACACAGCTACCCACACCAACTCCAACATTTGCTTTTTACGCAAATTTACCGCAATACATAAAAGACCCATACAAACGGTTCCTTGAGAATAAAATCAGAGAAAATTTTGATTTTGAAGGGGTTCCAATCACAATTGTATTTAGGAATAAATAAAAATAATAAAGGCTGCTTAATTAAGCAGCCTTTATTATTTTACTCCAACCTTGTTTTACACATTCCCCAAAAAACAAAGCACCTCCAAAATAGGAAGTGCTTGTATTTTTTGTAGAATAAAAATCTTAAAAATAACTTCTTAAGCTTCTGGTGCTTCTTCGCTAGCTTCTTGAGCTGGCTCTTCAGGAGCACTTTCTGCTTCAGCAACAGCTGCTTCAGCTTCTTTTGCTAGTTCAGAATTTTTCTTGGCAATAGCAGCAGTACGTGCATCTTTTACCTTAGCTTCAGCTTTTAAGCGTTCAGCTTTTTCTGCAATAGTTTCTGAAGCAAGTTTTTCAGCTTTAGCTTGATTTTTTGCATCTTTTTCTTGTTTCCAAGCTTGGTACCTACGTTCAGCTTCAGCTTGATCAAAAGCACCTTTTTTAACTCCTTCAAGCAAATGCTTTTTCATAAGCACGCCATTCTGAGATAAGATGTTTTTAACAGTATCAGTTGGTTGTGCACCATTTGAAAGCCATTCTAATGCTTTCTCCATGTCCAGTTCGACGGTAGCAGGATTTGTAATTGGGTTCAAAGAACCAATCCTTTCGATAAATTTACCATCTCGTGGCGCCCTGCTATCTGCTACCACAATGTGGTAAAAAGCAGCTCTCTTTCGGCCGTGACGGGCCAAACGAATTTTAACTGGCATAATCTAAAATTTTAAATATTTATGAACTATTTATTTTGAGTGCGCAAAAATACAATATTATTCTTCAAAACAAACTGTTTCTGAAAGAATTGAATTTTTTTAATCAAATTTACAGCCTTACGCAACCTTCTAAATTTGATTTTCATCTTCAACAAAAATATAAAAATCATGACACATAAAATTCAAGTAATCTTTACTACTCTTTTCGCTCTTTTTTTCCTGTCTGCTTGTCTCGAAAACGAAGAGGTTCAACCAACTGGATACGGAGACGTAGTCGTAAAAACGATAATCAGAAATGATACTGTCGTTTATGGAATTAATTATTTTGCGTATTCCTATTCTCAAATGGATTCAGTTACCGTTAATCGTAATGATGAAACACAAAAAATCACTCTCGACTCATTAGACTTTCGGTATACTTTTGCTTTTACCCCAAAATATTCTGAATACACAGCAGCGAAGCCTCAGAAAGGAAGTTTCATTTTCAACGCAAGCTTCGACAATAATCAATCAGATACCTTTACCGATTTTCTTGATTCAACTTTTTTATCTCCTCCAATCATCAAAAAGATAACCTTCAATGTTGAAGAAGAGCAATTTAAAGTTGAATGGCAAAAGGATTCAAAAGCTGATACCTATAGGGTAATTTTGGTTGATGACAAAAATGAAATTGCTTTTCAAAGTGAATTATTGCACCCAAGTACAACTTTTCTATTAATAGAAGCAAACTCAGCAGGGTGGCTCAAAAATAAGCTCCCATCAAGCAACCAAGTTTTTAAAGTAGCTATTTCTGCATTTCTTTATGAGCCAGTTGCGTCTTCGTTCGATTTACAAAGTATCTCAATAAACGATACATCAAGTGTAATTTGGATGCCTGGAGTAGAAGAATAAGCAGATCCCAATTTTATTAACCAGTTTCCACAACCAGCTCAATTGTTGGTAACTTTTTTAATCCCATATTCACTTTTCCTGTTGCACATTTTTTTAATGGCAACAGGAATTTTTTTTTCTGAAAAGAGTAACTTTTCAACACATTGTTGATTCACCTTTATAATTGATTAGTTTTAAATTTGAAAAAAGAGATTTAGTTCAATTTTTTACATTCTGAAAAAGAGTCAATTAGAAGAATCGAGCATATTTATCTCAAGCACAATAATAGATGTACGCTTAAATGCAAGTTTCTCTACAACGTAGAATAAAATTATAATAACATGAAGCCATTTGTACACTTACACGTCCACTCTCAATATTCAATCCTCGATGGTCAAGCTAGTATTAGCTCCTTGGTAAATAAAGCTCATACCGATGGAATGAAAGCCCTTGCTCTAACCGACCACGGAACAATGTTTGGAATAAAAGAGTTTTGGAATGCTTGCAAATCGGCCGATTATGGGAACAGTGACCTGCCAACAGAACAATGGTACAAGGTAAAACCCATTCTGGGTTGTGAAACTTACGTTGCAGAAAGAGGCATCGAAAATAAAGCAGGAAAAGAAGACCGCTCTGGAGATCACTTAATTCTTCTGGCAAAAAATGAGGTTGGTTATAAAAATCTATTGCGACTAATTTCAATAGCCAACACCGAAGGTATGTATTACAAACCTCGTGTCGACAAATCGTTGCTCGAAAAATATCACGAAGGATTAATTGTCACATCAGCTTGTTTGGGAGGAGAAATTCCTCAAAGAATAATGAATAACGATGTAGAGGGTGCAAGGGAAGCAATTAGATGGTTTAAAAATGTTTTTGGCGATGATTATTATCTCGAAATCCAAAGACATCCAGCAGAATCTCTACGAGAACGTGAAGAAGTATATGAAAACCAGGTGAAAGTTAACAAGGTTGTTCTTGAACTAGCCAAAGAGTTGAATGTTAAGCTCATTGCCACCAACGATGTTCACTTTACAAATGAGGAAGATGCAAATGCTCACGATATTCTTATCTGCCTAAATACTGGTAAAAACTTCGACGATGACAATCGTATGAGGTATACAAAACAAGAGTGGTTCAAAACAACTGCTGAGATGAATGAGCTCTTTGCAGATATTCCCGAATCGTTGGAAACGACTCAAGAAATTGCTGATAAAGTAGAAGTTTTTGAGCTCGATTCTGATCCAATTATGCCTCAGTTCCCAATACCAGAAAGCTTTGCAAAATACGATGATTACCTAGCCAATTTTTCTGAAGATGATTTAAAGGCTGAATTCACAAATTACGACAAACTTGGTGGTTACGACAAAGTACTTCGAATAAAGTACGAGGCAGACTATTTGCACCACCTTGTTATGGAAGGTGCATCAAGAAGATATAAAGAGAACCTCGAAGAAGTTCTTGAGCGAGTAGAATTCGAATTAGATGTAATTAAGCAGATGGGATTTCCCGGCTACTTTCTTATTGTTCAAGATTTTATTTTAGCGGCTCGGAACATGGGAGTTATTGTAGGCCCTGGCCGTGGTTCAGCAGCAGGTTCGGTTGCAGCCTACTGTATCAATATTACAAATGTCGATCCTATAAAGTACGATCTACTTTTCGAACGATTCTTGAATCCCGATCGTATTTCAATGCCCGATATTGATATCGACTTCGATGATGATGGTCGCCAGCAGGTTATGGAATGGGTAACTGAAAAATATGGAAGAGACAAGGTTTCGCATATCTGTACATTTGGAACAATGGCCGCAAAAATGGCTATCCGAGATGTTGCTCGAGTTCTACAACTACCACTTCCTGAGGCTGATAGATTGGCAAAAATGGTGCCCGACACTCCAAAAATTACGCTGAAAAAGGCTTACGCTGAAAACCCAGAACTCGAAATAGAAAAAAACTCTAACAACCAGTTAATTGCTGATACTATTCGTTATGCCGAAACCTTAGAAGGTTGTGTTCGCCAAACAGGTGTTCATGCTTGTGGGGTAATTATTGGCAGGGATCCTCTTTATAATAACATCCCTTTAATGCCAACCAAAGACGAAGGCCTTTATACAACCCAATACGATGGCCGTTTTGTTGAAGCAATTGGTTTGCTAAAAATGGACTTCCTTGGATTGAAAACCCTTTCAATTATTAAAGAATGTCTCGAAAATATTCGTTTATCTAAAGGCATCGACGTTGATATCAACGATATACCGATGGACGATCAGGAAACTTATGAGCTTTTTAGCCGAGGCGATACAACGGCGGTTTTCCAGTTCGAGTCTCCCGGCATGAAAAAGTGGCTCAGACAATTGCAGCCAAACCGTTTCGACGACCTTGTCGCAATGAATGCCCTTTATCGCCCAGGGCCAATGGAGTATATTCCGAACTATGTTGAAAGAAAACATGGCAGGGCTGAAATTATTTACGACCATCCAATCATGGAGTCGTATCTTAAAGATACTTACGGAATTACGGTATATCAAGAGCAAGTGATGCTCCAGTCAAGAGCTTTAGGTGGCTTTTCACGAGGCCAGTCGGACACGTTGCGTAAAGCAATGGGGAAGAAAAACATAAAGCTGATGGATAAGCTAAAAGAGCTTTTCACTCAAGGATGTATAGACAATCCTAAATTTATGGAAGGTTGCAATGGAAAAGATCCAAAAAAACTGGTCGATAAAATTTGGAAAGACTGGGAAGCCTTTGCTCAATATGCATTCAACAAGTCGCACTCGGTGTGTTATGCTTATGTTGCCTATCAAACAGGATATCTGAAAGCCCACTACCCAGCCGAGTTCATGGCGGCGGTTTTGAGCCGAAATTTATCTAATATCGAACGCATTACAATCTTTATGGATGAATGCAAGGCACAAGGAATTAAAGTCCTTGGCCCTGATGTTAATGAATCGTATGCAAAGTTCACCGTAAACAAAAAAGGCGAAATCCGTTTCGGAATGTCGGGAGTTAAGGGTGTTGGCGCAAATGCTGTTGACGATATAATTAAGGAAAGGAAAAAAGGTGGTGATTTTAAAGATATTTGGGACTTTGCCGAACGTATTAACCTTCAATCGGTAAATAAAAAAAACTGGGAGGCACTAATTTATTCCGGAGGGTTTGATTCAATATCGGGCTGTAACCGCTCACAATTTTTCTTGACAGATAAAAATGAACTAACCTTTGTCGAGAATCTTATTCGCTACGGAAATCTTATTCAGAATGAGCGAGACATGGCTCAACAATCTCTTTTTGGTTCGTCGTCTCAGCTCTCGGTACAAAAACCAAAACCAATAATGGGCGACGAGTGGCCAAGCGTAATAAAGCTGGAGCACGAAAAAAACCTAATTGGCATGTATCTTACAGCCCACCCTCTCGATGATTATAAGCTCGAAATTAATTCATTCTGTACAAAGGGCATAAGCCTTGCTATGCTCGAGACAGATCTTGTTCCCTTTAAAGGACGCGACCTTGTTCTTGCCGGAATGGTGACCGAAGCATACGAAGCAATGAATAAGAAAGGAAATCGTTTTTCGAGCCTCACGCTTGCCGATTATGAGGGCTCTTTAAAAGTCTTTTTCTTCGGAAACGACTACATTAATTTTGGAAAATATTGTAACAAAGGGCTATTCCTAATGGTTAGAGGAAAAGTTGCTCCGCGCTTTCGAGTTGCAGAAGGGGCTGCAGAAATGCTCGAGTTCAAGGTTCAGAATATTGAGTTGCTCCAAGAAATTCGAACAACTAGGGTTAAGAACATTTTAATTGAAATACCTTTACAAACAATAACTGATTCATTTTTGAGCGAATTTTCAAAAATGTGCGAACTGCGCAAAGGTCAAACCCAAATTGAATTCAAAATTACTGATGCAGAGACCAAAACAACACTTAATCTATTTTCGAGAAATATGAAAGTAGATTTGGCCGACGACCTGATAGAATATTTAAATAGCAAAGAAGGAATTGTATTTAAAATCAATTAAATTTGTGGTTCTTTTTCGACGATCAAAAACATAAAAAAATATAATAGTATGGCAGTAGAAGTTAACGATGCTAATTTTGATGAAGTTGTATTACAGTCAGATGTGCCTGTTTTGGTCGACTTCTGGGCAGAATGGTGTGGACCTTGCCGAATGGTTGCACCTATTGTTGAAGAAAT
>CAZRXT010000005.1:0-25996 GCA_964604035.1 uncultured Prolixibacteraceae bacterium
TTTTGTTTACGCGACAAGGTGAAGAATAGTTCTTTACCTTTTTGTGTTTGTAGATACTTCATCTTTCTTTTTTTTATTTATTTTGATAGCAGGTATTTCATTGTCTATTAATTTTGAAAAACAAAGAGAAATCAATCAATAAAGAATCAAACCTATGAAAATCAGGGCGTATTATATTAAGATTAAAGAATTTCTTAAGAGCAAATCAGTTCTGTTTAATATATCGGCAATAATTGTCTTTTTTCTGGTTCTTTCAATTTTTGCTATTCTGATGCTTAAAGTTTATACTCGACACGGGCAATCAGTTTCAGTTCCAAATTTTAAAGGTCTTTCTGAAGGAGATGCAGAAAGGCTTGCCGACAAAAACGACCTTAGATATCAGATTGTCGACTCGTTGTATATGCTTGGAGCAGTTCCCGGAACCGTAATTGAACAATATCCAACCGCAGGATATAAAGTAAAAGAGAATAGAACAATTTATATAACCTTGGCTTCACGAGAAGCAGAAAAAGTGATAGTTCCAAAGGTGGTTGATGTTTCGTTGCGCGAGGCGGAAAACCGATTGGAAAATGCGGGATTAAGGCTTGGGCAAGTAACATATAAGCCTTCAGAATTTATTGATCTTGTTCTTGAGCAGCTTTATAAAGGAAAACCTACAACTTCTTCTATGATGTTGCCTCGGGGCACTTATGTCGATTTGGTTGTTGGGCGTGGCTTAAGCGATGAGCAAACAACTGTACCTGACCTCACTGGTATTACACTTGACGAGGCTCGTATTGCACTTTACACAGTTACTTTAAATATTGGTGCATTGGTTTACGATGCGTCAGTTCTAACAAATGCCGATTCGTTACAGGCAGTTGTTTGGAAACAGTCGCCAGCTTCAATTGCCAATAACATGGTAGGGCTTGGTTCTTCTGTCGACCTTTGGTTAACTGTTGATCAAACAAAATTGAATAAACAATCGGATGAAAGTTTAGAAACCGAAGAGGAGACATCAGACGACTTTTAACATTACCATGCAGGAAAATATAGAAGATTTAGAATTAGAAGAAAACGAAGATGGTGGTCTTTTTGAGCACTTCCGCTTTGAGGTTGATAACGGACAAAAATTACTTAGAATAGATAAGTTTCTGGTTAATAGGATGGTTGGTACGTCGAGAAACCGAATTCAGGCTGCATCCGATGCAGGTTGTATTATGGTGAACGGTGTTCCTGTAAAATCAAACTACAGGGTTAAGCCCGCCGATATAGTAACTATTGTACTTGATTATCCGCGGCGTGAGCTAAAAATTATTGCCGAAGATATACCTCTCGATGTTGTTTATGAAGATGATGATTTATTGGTTGTTAATAAACCTGCCGGGTTGGTTGTACACCCTGGCCATGGCAATTATACTGGTACGCTAGTAAATGCACTTGCCTATAGGTTTAGAAATTTGCCTCTTTTTAATTCTGAAGATCCTCGTCCAGGTTTAGTTCATCGTATTGATAAAGATACCTCTGGCCTTTTGGTTGTTGCTAAAACCGAACATGCTAAAATGCACCTTTCGCTCCAGTTTTTTAATAAAACAACTAAGCGTGCATATCAGGCTTTGGTGTGGGGAATTCCAAAAGAACCGGAAGGAACTGTTGTTGGAAACATTGGGCGAAGTTTAAAAAACCGACAGGTATTCACCGTTTTTCCAGAGGGCGATTTTGGAAAACATGCTGTTACTCACTACAAGGTCATAGAAGATTTTGGTTATGTCAGCTTAGTTGAATGTCGTCTCGAAACTGGCCGTACCCATCAAATTCGTGTGCACATGAAATACATTGGCCACCCAATTTTTAACGATGCCAACTATGGTGGAAATGAGATACTTCGCGGAACAACATTTTCTAAATATAAACAGTATGTACATAACTGTTTCAATATTTGTCCTCGACAGGCACTCCATGCTAAATCGTTGGGTTTTGTTCATCCTACAACAGGCGAGGAGATGTATTTCGAATCAGAATTAGCTACTGACATGCAACTTTTGATTGACAAATGGCGGAGTTATACTTCTACCCGTTTCGACGAAGAGTAGTTTCTTAAGGCAACTTGTTTGCCGTTCATTTTATCTGAGATAATTGGAATTTGCTTTCAATCGCAATGCCCAGTTTGTTTATTTTTCAGTATTATTTACACCAATTCTTTCCTCATTCGGCAATATCTTTTCTATTTTTGGTCGGTTAAATCGAACAAAAACAATGAAGAAAAATATTGCAGTAGTTTGTGGTGGTGACTCATCGGAATACGTAGTGAGCATCAAAAGTGGAAAAAACATCTTTGGCAGTATCGACACTGAAAAATATATCCCATGGATGATCCGCATGCGTTTTGAAGAGTGGGTTGTAGTTGATGGAGATGAGGTAATTGCACATGTCGACAAAGGCGATTTCAGTTTTCAAATAGATGGAAAAAAGATTAAACCAGAGTACGCTTTTGTAATGATACACGGAACACCGGGCGAAGATGGTGTGTTGCAAGGGTATTTCGATTTGCTGAAGATTCCTTATTCTGCAACAGGCGTTTATGCTTCGGCACTGACTTTTCACAAATTTTATTGCGACAATTTTCTTCGAGCATTTGGCGTTAATATGGCAAAAGCCGATTATTTTCAACGTGGCGATGAAATAAATCCGGCCGAACTTGTTGAGAAATACGGACTTCCAATGTTTATTAAACCAAGTGCCGGAGGTTCAAGTTTTGGTGTAACAAAAGTGAAATCTGAAGATCAGATTCTAACCGCAACTGAACATGCGTATGCCGAAAGTAACGATTGCCTCGTTGAGGAATTTGTTGAGGGAATGGAACTTGCAGTTGGTGTTTGCGAATTGGATGGCAAGGTTGTTCCTTTTCTTCCAACTGAGGTAATTCCTTCGGGCGATTTTTTCGACTTCGATTCGAAATATCAAGTTGGTGGAGCAACAGAAATTACTCCTGCTCGCTTGCCCGAGGCAAAAATCAAGGAATGCCAACAGTTAGCTGCCTGGATCTATAAATTGATTGGTTGCCACGGAATTGTTCGTGTCGATTTCATCTTGCGTAACGATGTATTTAATTTTCTTGAAATAAATACAATACCTGGTATGACCGAAACAAGTTTTATCCCGCAGCAGCTTAATGCCATGGGACTTAAGCTTCAAGATATTGTTAGTCAGGTGATTGATCAAGACCTAAGTCGAATTCACAATTAATTTCCTTATTTGGCCTAGGTCAAAACCATTTTTCTTAATTTTGAAGTTCTCTGAAAAGTTTCAGAAAGGTATTCTTATCATTTATTCTAATGGCAACTACTACAAATAAAAGAAGCACTAAACCAAGTATTGAACAAATTAATGCACAGTATGGAAAAATTCCACCTCAGGCTGTTGATGTGGAGGAAGCTGTTTTGGGTGCCTTAATGTTGGAGCGTGAAGCTTTTGTTGGTGTTGCCGACATATTGGTCGAAGACTGTTTCTACAAAGAAGAACATCGCGAGATTTTTAAGGTCATAAAAGATCTTTCGATGAAAGATCAACCAGTCGACTTGTTGATTGTTACCCAGGAATTGAAAAACCGCGGGTTACTCGAAAAAGTTGGTGGCCCATATTACATTACTCAGTTAACCAGCCGAGTAGCTTCTGCAGCGCATCTCGAATTCCATGCCCGAATCATTGCTCAAAAATTTATTCAACGCGAGTTGATAAGATCTTGTTCCGAAATTCAGGCAAGTGCTTACGACGATACAAAAGATGTTGATGAGTTGATTAACGAGGCCGAATCTGCAATTTTTAAAATTTCAGAAGGAAATATAAAGAAAGAAACGCAGCCAATTAAGCCAATTCTGAAGGAAGCTGTTCTTCAAATTGAAGAAGCAAGCAAGCGAAAAGACGGACTTTCAGGTGTCCCTTCAGGTTTTTCGGGTGTCGACCGCATTACTTCTGGGTGGCAAAAAACCGACTTAATTATTATTGCCGCCCGACCTGCGATGGGTAAAACAGCATTTGTACTTTCGATGGCTAGAAATATGACTGTCGAATTTAAAAAGCCAGTAGCAATGTTCTCTCTCGAAATGTCATCTATTCAGCTAGTTAACCGTATGATTGCCTCTGAATCGGAACTTGGTTCAGAAAAGATAAAAAAAGGTAGCCTGGTTGGCGATGATTGGGACAGATTGAATAAAGCCATTAGGCGACTTGACGAAGCTCCTATGTTTATTGACGATACTCCGGCGCTTTCAATTTTTGAGTTCCGGGCTAAGTGCCGTCGATTAAAAATGCAGCACGATATTGGTGTTATCTTAGTCGACTACTTGCAGCTGATGACCGCTGGGACCGACAATCGTGGCAGCCGAGAACAGGAGGTAAGTTTAATTTCCCGTTCGTTAAAAGCAATTGCAAAAGAGCTTGATGTTCCTATTATTGCACTGTCGCAGTTGAACCGTTCTGTTGAATCGCGTGATGGTAAACGGCCACAGCTTTCCGACTTGCGCGAATCGGGTGCAATTGAACAAGATGCCGACATGGTTATGTTTATTCACCGCCCTGAATACTACGGAATTACAGAAGATGAAGATGGAAATTCGTTGCGAAATGTTGCTGAAATTATTATTGCCAAACACCGTAATGGTGCCGTTGGCGATGTGCGGCTTTCATTTCGTAAAGAACTTGCCCGCTTCATCGATCTTGAAGAGTATCCTTCCGATTTTAACGAAACACCGGTTCAAACTTTCAGCTCAAAAATGAACGAAGATACTTCTTCATTTGCCAAAGCACAGCCTTTCGATCTTCCAACTGGAAATCCTTTTGGTAACTTTGGAAACGAAGATGTTCCTTTTTAATATTGAATTATTACACAATCAATGAGGCAGATAACTATCATATTCTTTTTAGTGTTTTTTGGATTGAAAGTTTTTTCAAGTTCAATTCTTATTCCGATGGACGATTCTCAAAAGAACCACTTGAAGGCTTATGGAATTGCTTTTTGGACGTTGGAACGCAGTGTTGATGTGAAATGGTTACTGAATTATCGTGGTGGAAGTTTCATGATCGATTATGTGAAAGATATTGAAAACGAGTGTCTTATTCGAGGCGTGAGCTATGAGGTTATTGCTGATGCAAAAGCCAACTTGATTGTTGATGAGATTTCGAGCCCTTCTCAAAATATGGATGTTGTACCATTGCAGAAAGCGCCTAAAATTGCAGTTTATACTCCGCCAAATAAGCAACCTTGGGACGATGCCGTGACAATGGTTCTAGCTTATGCCGAAATTCCTTATGAAAAAATTTACGATGAAGAGATCATAAACGGAAAGCTTAGTGATTATGATTGGTTGCACCTTCATCATGAAGATTTTACCGGTCAGTTTGGGAAATTCTATAGAAATTACCAACACATGCCTTGGTATCAGGAAGAGGTTCGAACCAATGCAACTTTAGCTCAAAAACTGGGGTTCCTTAAAGTTTCTGAAATGAAGTTAGCTGTAAGTAAAGCAATTAAGGGTTACGTTACAAACGGTGGCTTTCTTTTTGCAATGTGTGCAGCTACAGACACTTACGACATTTCTTTGTCGGCCGAAGGAACTGATATTTGTGAGGCAATGTATGATGGAGATGGTGCTGATAAGCACATGAACGATCACCTCGATTTTACAAAAACTTTTGCTTTCCAAAACTTTAAAGTTATTGAAGATCCATTTCAGTATGAGTTTTCTAATATTGATGTTACTGAAACAAGGAAAATCCAGATGGGAAACGATTATTTTACTCTTTTCGACTTCTCGGCCAAATGGGATCCGGTGCCAACAATGCTCTGTCAAAATCACACACAAATAGTTAGAGGGTTTATGGGTCAGACTACAGCTTATAATAAGGATTTGCTTAAACCTGAAGTTTTGGTTTTGGGCGAGAATAAAGCTGGAAACGAAGCCCGTTATATTCATGGTGAATATGGCAATGGAACATGGACTTTCTATGGTGGGCACGATCCTGAAGATTATCGGCACGCAGTTGGTGATCCTCAAACTGAATTGAATAATTATCCAAATTCTCCGGGGTATCGTCTAATTTTGAACAATGTACTTTTCCCAGCGGCTAAAAAGAAAAAGCAAAAAACTTAATCGATTTGATTTTACTTCTTGTTAAACAATAGGAAAACTCTTTCTTTGCTAGAGAATAGTAAGAAGTTGTTTCAAATAGTTGATTGTGTAAGTTGGTTCGCCATAATTTTCAAAATCAACATCAAGTTTTTCAGGATTGAAGAAGACCTGATCAATGCCAAATTTTTTTGCTCCCACAATATCGCTTTCCCACGAGTCGCCAATCATAAGGCTCTCTTTTTTACGGGCATTGCTGCTTTTTATGGCATATTCAAAAATCTCTTTTGATGGTTTATGCGACTTAATTTCTTCAGAGATAAACACATTGGTCAGGAATTTGTCGAGCCCGGTATTCTGGAGTTTGTCGTACTGAACCTCTTTAAACCCGTTTGTGATGATGTGAATCTGGTATCCTCTGTTTTTTAATTCGGTAAGTACTTCAGAAGTCCCTGGGAAAAGATTTGTTTGTACCGACATGATTTTCAGATAAAAATCATCAATTTCGGAGTACTCAACCTTGGGGACGATTCCAAACTCTTTCAGGCTTCTCTCGAAACGGCAGGCACGTAGGAAATCTTTCGTAATCTTTTTTTCACGGTATTCAGCCCAAAGTTGATCGTTTATTTGAGCATAGACACCAAAATATTCTTCAAATGAAGGCAAAAGAGGTAAAATGTTGAGTTGCTTAAATGCCTCTTTCATAGCGAGAAAAGCATTTAAGCTGAAATCGTATAGAGTGTTGTCTAGGTCGAAGAAAAGATGACGATATTTGCTCATCAAAATTGAATTTCTAAACGTGTTTTGATTATTTTTTCAAATTGCGAGGCTCAATTATCTCGAAATCCACTCTTCGGGGTTCATCTTCACGCTTTCATTCCAAAGCTGAAATTTAAGAACGGTTTTGTTATCATCTGTCGGATCGGAATATATTAAGCCAATATCTTGTTTTGCGTTAACGTTATCGCCTTGTTTTACATACACTTCGCTAAGGTTAGAATATACGCTGATGAGTTCTCCGTGGCGAACGATCACTGCGATGTTTCCACCAGGAATGGCAAAGATCCGGCTAACTACTCCCGATGAAATAGAACGGGCTTTTTCGCCCGGATCGGTTGTAATATCGATGCCGTTATTCTTGATTATAATATTTTTCATTACAGGGTGTGGATGTTCTCCAAACCTGTCGGTAATTACGCCTGTTGTTGTTGGCCAAGGAAAGTGGCCCTTGTTTTTCTGGACAGAAGAACTTGCTGCTTTTTTTTCGGCAGGGGCTTTTGGGGTTTTTCTTGACTTTCGTGCTTCGTCTGCAATTATGCGTTCAATTTCACGCTGAAGGTTATCTTCAATTTTTTGTTGTTGAGCCAGGTGTTTTTTAAGATCTTTCTCCTTATTTTTCAGCTCTTTATAATAGTTCGATTGTTTTTGCTTTTCAACATTCAATTTTGAAGTTTCGGCCATTTGCTGGTTCAGAGTCTCTTGTCTCTCTTCTACTTTTGAATTGAGTTCAACGGTTTTGGTTTGCAGCACTGCCCTAATTGCCTCTATTTCCTCCGATTGTTTTTCACGATAACGAGCCATCTGTCTGATATAGAACAACCTTTTATATGCTTGGTTAAAGTTCTCGCTCGAAAGCAGAAAATATAATTGATTGTAATCGCCTCTGTTTCGGTAAGCCTGTTTTATCATATTTGCATAATTCGCTTTGATCTTTGTAAGGTCTTCGCTTAGTTGCATAATCATGAATTCGTTATCCGATATCGATTTTTGAAGAAGATTAAGCTGTGAGTTATAGTCAGTTATCAAATTATTCCGAAGTTCAATCTGTTCGTTGAGAAGGGAAAGTTTATTGAGCGAAGCCTTTGAGTTTTCGCCGGTTTTATTGAGCAGGAAAGTTGTGTATTCAATCTCTTTTTTCGTTTTTTCTTTTCGTGCTTTCAACGTTTCAAGAGATTGTGCTGGGGCTAATAATCCCAGTAATAATCCTAAAAAGAGTAGTATAATGTATTTCTTTCCCATTAATTTTTCGACAAATTTATTTGTTCGTATTTATCTGGAATGCTGAAATTGAATTCATTATCTGTTTTAACGGTTTGCTTAGATAGGTTCATTTCCGCCTTCAGGGTTTGTGAGGGTGAAAAATACTCCATTTTTATGTTTTGAGGAAATAAACTTTTACCAACTAATTCGAATTGGTTAAAAAGTATGGTAATATTTTCCTTGCTTGTTGAGTTTGAAAGGGTTATTTTTTTGACTGAATAATCTTGTGGATCTATCCAAAGCGAATAGTTCATTGAATCAGCATCGTAAGCTCCTTCCAAAAATTTCTCAAAGCTTTTTTTCTTGTCTGAATTGTCTGCTTTTTTTATTTCTATCTTACTATCAATGCGATACATTTTTGAATCGATTGTGGCTTCTAAATTCTTGTTGAAATTATTTTCCTCTATTAAGCTACTAATATCAGCGGTAAGTAATGCTTGTAATAAATTGTAATTTAGGTCAATGCCTATGAGTTTCTGAATTTTATTTGCACTGTCTGACACAAAACTTCTTTCGAGATAATTTATAAAATACAGGCTATCGGGGGTTACCATCGCTTTTCCTATTGGAAGAGCTAATTTTTTTACAGACAAGATAATTTTCTTGTCTTTTTTGATTTTCAATTGTCCTGATACAGAGTTACTCATGTCGTCAGTTTGAAAGGTTACCGAAATTTTCTTTGCTTCGTAATTTTGATAAGCCGGTTTTTCGCGCTCAACTTTTCTTATCAGTTTTGATGCGTTCATAGGCTTTATATTTTCAACCGAAATTCTTCGGGTTGTACTACACGAAGCTGTTGTCAGTATAATTACTACTGCCACAATGATTTGTCGAGATGTGTATTTTGTTTTAATAATGTTCATAGTTCGTTTACTCGTCTCCTTCAATAAACCTTTTTTCTAAAATTTTTTGCTCCAGAATTTTCGATTTGTTTCCAAGCTCAACCGATTTTTTCCAGTTCGAAACAGCTCCTTCAATATCGTTGAGCATGAAAAGTATGTCTCCGTAATGCTCTACCACAACATCGTTTTCGTTTCCACCATTTTTAACGGCTGTTTCCATATAAAATTTTGCCAGACGGTATTCTTTCTTTTTGAAAAGCACCCAAGCATGTGTGTCGAGATAAGTTGCGTTATCGGGATTAGCCTGAATAACTTGGCTACTTAATTTTTCAGCTTTGTCAAGGCTTCCTTGGCTAATTGTCAAATAGTAGGCGTAATTGTTCATGGCCATGTAGTTATCTGGCTCAATTTCAATTACTTTCTCGAAGGCAGCAAACGCTTTTTCATTGTTCTTTAAATTGTAGTATGCTTCGGCTCTATAAAGTTCGAACTGAGCTTCGAGTTTCTTGTTGTCGATAACGTATGTTTGTCCGTTTTCAAGCGTCTTCAAAGCTTTGTCGTAATCTTTAAGTTGAATAAGGGCAACAGCATTCAAAACATATAAAAGTCCTTGAGAAGGAAATAGTTGGATGGCTTTTTCACTGTCTTTTGCCATGTTTTCGAAGTCGCTAATTTGATTGTCGATTATCACCAACTGTTCCCAAACGGGGTAGCTGTTAGCATCAATTTCGAGAGCTTTGACAATAGATTGGCGAGCTTCAGGAATCCTGTTTCGTTGGATCAGGAAATCGGCGTTGATGCTGTAGCTTCGAGCATCTGTTGGATGTGCTATGCTAATAAGTTTTATCAGTTCTTCAATTTGGGTATCCGACAGCTTATGTTCGGCAGGCGAAGTGGCGAGCATAAGGTATAGTTGAATTTTGGTTTCAATGTCGGAATCGGGATTTGAAAAGCCTTTTTTTACATGTTCGTAAGCTTTGTCAAGCTCTTTATTTTGAATATAGAAAGTTGCTAGCGAAAATTGTACAAATCCGTTCGTTGGATCGATCGCCAAAACTTTGTTATAGTATTCAAGAGCCTTTTCTTTATTGCCGTCCTCCTTGTACATGTCGGCCATAACTCCGTAATATTCAGGAACTGAAGGGTTGAATTTTATTAATCGTTCAATTTCGGCATAAGCTTCTTTGTTTTTCCCTGTTGAACGGTAAAGTTGTTGGCGGGCCAAACTTACCTGTTCGTTAAAGCCAATTTTCTCTTCAATTTGTTTGTAAGCTTTTATTGCCTCATCGTATTTTTCGCCCGAAGTAAGTAGCAGGGCATTCATGTAATAGAGATCAATATTCTCCGGATCGGACTTGATTAGTTCGCTATAGATCTTACTTGCTTCTACATATTGTTTGTTTCCTTGATAAATTTGAGCAAGCAATAGTTTGTACCATTTGTTCTCAGAATTTATAAGAATTGCTTTTTCAAGCAGGGCTTTTGCACTTGTTAAATCGCCTTTTATGGTGTGAATATTGGCGAGTTCATAAAGTACAGCCGCCGATTTTGGGCTAATTTCCAGACAGTTATTAAAGTATTGAATGGCATTGTCAAGATTCCCCAACATTTTATGTTTCAATCCTTCAATGTAAAGGAATTCAAATTCAATCCTTTTATTTTCCGGAAGCTCAACTGTTTTTTCGGTATTTTTTGACGCTTTTTTTATTTTTTGTGCGGCAACTTTGCTAGTGCTACAACTAATAAAAAAGAGCTGTAATGTGATTATTATTAATATAATAGATTTATTCATCTTCTCTTTGTTAGTGTTTTCCGGTGTGGCCAAAACCACCAGCTCCGCGTACTGTCTCATCCAAAATTTCGACCTCTTCCCAACTTGCATTTTCGTGTTTTGAAATGACCATTTGGCAAATTCGTTCTCCGTTTTTGATCACGAAATCGTCTTGTGAAAGATTTATAAGAATTACACAAATTTCTCCACGATAATCGGCATCAATTGTTCCTGGTGAATTTAATACGGTGATTCCGTGTTTAATAGCAAGTCCGCTTCTTGGTCTGATTTGAGCTTCATAGCCTTCGGGTAATTGAATGAAAAGACCTGTAGGAACTAAAACCCGCTGTAGTGGTTTAAGCAAAATTTCATCGCTTAAGTTTGCTCTGAGATCCATCCCCGCCGACAATTCAGTACTATAAGCTGGAAGAGTATTATTCGACTTGTTTACAATTTTTATATTCATGATGTTTTATACTTTT
The DNA here is from genome assembly GCA_964604035.1 of uncultured Prolixibacteraceae bacterium. Classification (GTDB taxonomy): domain Bacteria; phylum Bacteroidota; class Bacteroidia; order Bacteroidales; family Prolixibacteraceae; genus CAYMTR01. Next base: position 11,240 of record CAZRXT010000005.1, read on the forward strand.
TTTAGATCGTGATAAATTAGCATGTTTACCCCGAAATTTTGAGGGACAAAGATATACATTCCTGCTTAAAAATCACGACTTTAACGTTTGTTAGGTTTATATATTTTGGCTTGACTATCAGCCGATTTCGAATTATTTTCTTTAAAGATAAGGGATTCAATTTATTGGAGGATAGAAGGCGTCGGGGTAATGCTCCAGCTCAAACTTGCCTTCGGAAAACCATTTTATCGAGATTACATCAAAGCGAGTTTCAAGATCAATATCGTTTTCAATTATGTATTGTTCGGCAGCATTTACCAAAAATCGAATTTTTTTGTCGGTAATTGAATCTCGTGGTTCTTCATAAATGGCTGCACTTCTGGTTTTTACTTCAACAATTACTAACTCTTTCCCGTCAATGGCTATCATGTCAATTTCTTCACTTTTAAAACGCCAGTTCCGCTCTTTTATGTTGAACCCTTTTTTTGAAAGGTAATCGAAGGCAATATCTTCGCCTTTTTTACCAAGATCAGTATGTTCTGCCATTTGTTTTATGTGTTAACATCAAGGTTGATAGATTTTTGTGTGTGTTTCGTCGATCGACAAGGTAATTTTTGCCCCCATCTTTAATGCGTAATTTTCTTTTGCATGTCCTGCCGGGAAGTTAAAAGCAACTGGAAAATCGTATTGTTTTACAGAGTCGAGAATAATCTCTTCGACCGATTTTCCAAATGGTGTATCATTATCCTTCATTCCGGTAAAACTTCCAACAACTAAACCAGCAAGTTCCGAAAGTTTTTCTCCAACTTTAAGGTTCATCATCATACGGTCTATATGGTAAAGGTATTCGTCGAGATCTTCAATAAAGAGTATTTTCCCCTTTGTATCAACGTCATACGAAGTGCCGCGCAAGCTGTAAAGCATCGATAGGTTGCCACCAACCAGTTCGCCTGTTGCTTTTCCTATTCGATTTAAACTATGCGTATCGAATTGATATTCAATGGATTTTCCGAGTAGCAACTTGTGCAAGTAATTGAAACTCTGAGAAGGTTCTTCTCCATCGAAAAAATACCTGGGCATTACACCATGAACTGATGAAACTCCAAGCAAGTTGAGTTTTGAATGTAAAACAGTAACATCGCTGAACCCGACAATCCACTTAGGATGCTCAATAAATTTGGTCCAGTCGATTAGTTCAAGGGTTCTGAGAGATCCATAACCTCCTCGCGAGCAGATAATTGTTTTAATTTCAGGGTTGTCGAGCATGGTTTGTAAATCGGAAGCACGCTCTTTGTCGGTGGCTGCAAATTGGTGAAATTGCGAAAGTGCGTGTGTGGCAATTTCGACTTGATATCCAAGCGATTCCAGTAGTTTCGCCGCTGGCAATACTACTTCGTTATCTATTTTTGATGCAGTTGAAACAATTCCAATTTTGTCGCTTGGCTTAATGCTTTGTGGAAAAATCATAAATTTTGTGCTGCTAGTATTCGTTCTATTCAGGCCAATTCCTGTATGGTTTAACTTTTCAGACACTAAGATAATTAAACTTTGCTGAAGCACAGAACAGGTAGAGTATTGCTTATTTTTTCGGAATGTTATGGTGGAGATGTTTTTTCGATCACGACAATAAATCATTCATCAAAAATGTTTGATATTCTTTTTCAATTTTATCCCAAATTAATTCAGCATCACGGGTTTGGTTCATTTGTTCGTAAGCTATTTCTATAAAGTCATCAATCTTTTCGGGGTAACGATAGAAAAAGTATTTGAATTTGAGATATGGAACCCCGGTTTGCTTTGCTAAATCAAATTTCTCGTCACAGGTATTTTGTATCTGTCGAAATTTATCTGCCGAAATTGTGTTCTGTTTTACAGGGTTAAGAGTTTTTTTGAGAAGAATTTTTTTCCCAATTTCTTTCGATATTCTTTTCTCAACTTCGAAATAAAATCTTGCGAAGTTACTTATATATATGTCGTTAATTATATTCTTGTCTCTATTAAATAGGATGTTGCATTCTGTTAGTGAACCATAAATTGACTTTAATTTTGGTCTAAAATTGTCAGTATCTTTAAAGCCAATGTTGGTTAGTTGCGAACAACATTGATCTAAAAATTCTTGCAGGTCAATTTTTTTCAACACATTAAATTTCAGAAGAGTATCGTCGCCCAATTTTTGTATTTGAATTTCAATTTTATCTGAAATGATTCTTAGATCGTTCTTGAAATTAAGATGGTAATTTTCAATGATGACTCTATTCGCCTCTTTATTAAATGGTTGACACAGGAAGGAGTTGCTTGGAATCGTCGCAGATTTTTCATAATCATCTTCAGATATTACCCTTGCCCCTTTTTGCTTGCAGGCAACCACTAAGTCAATAATTGCTTTGTTCCTATCGAGCTGATATTCAAAAGCTAAAGCTCCAGCGTGTTGATTCTCTTCAAAAGGTTTAAAAACTTCGTAGTCCGATGGATTTAAAGGAAGCGAAGCGTGATCCATTTCTCTTTTAAGCAGAAAATCAAATGCTTCGATAGTTTTTGCGTTTATTTTTTTTGTCGAATTGAAGGTGAATATTCTGACTGGGTAAACAAGATTTGGGAATAGCGACGAAATATTTTCTATGAAACGAATGTTGGTATAAGAGTTCCAAAATTGGTTGAAAGAAATTGGATAATAGGGTGTTATTTCTGGCTCGTAATCCCAATTCAGTGTTGGTGGCAGAACTATAGTAACTTTTAAACCAGAGTTTTGAGCAGCTAATGCCAGAAAAGCTCCTGCAAGGTTGATGTTCCTGAAACAAATATCTGACTTCAATGTGTTCATATATAAATGGTTGCTGCAATTACCAAAATTCTTTATGAAAGCGGATAAAACATTTCATGAAACGCGAAACTGTTTCATTATTAAATGCGTATAAAAACGAACCTTTAACAATTGAGCAATAAGTTGATTGGTTGAACAAGTTTGTTGGAAAATGTAATCAGTAATTTGTTTTTGTACGAAGCGGTGTTTTTTACACCGCTTTCTTATTTTTTAAGCAACAATGTTGTTGTGCCAATGTTGTAACCGTCAGCAAAAACATCAATAGTATAAGTTCCAGGAATTAATGGGTCGTGACCCGAATTATCCCAATAGATATTCACTTGAATTTCTGCACCTTCGTAGTTAATTTCGCGTTTTGCAGAATAAGGTATTTCAAGGTCTTCAAAATTAAATGTTCCCTTTTCGTTGTTTTCTAGCAAAAGCTGATCGGGTTTCATTATTCGAATGTAAATATTTTTGGCACCTCTAACCGCGGTTAAGTTTTTACTTAACGTAAAGCTGGTCATAAGTTTCTGAGTTTTTGATGCTCGGTTACTTTCTTTATCTTTTGGAGTTAATCCAATAACTTTCAAATCAATAGCATCTAAAATTTGAGCACGTTTTACAGTTTGCGTCAACTCTTCTTTTTCTTTTACAAGAACCTCATTTTTAGTTCGTTCTGTGGTAATTTGTTGTTTTACCTGTTGATTTTCAGCATAAAGTATCTTGTTCCTTTCGTTAAGCGAATCGATCTGGTTATAAAGATCTTTCATAATTCCCCTAAGCGTGTTTACTTTATTGTTGTACGATTTAACTTCGGCATAGCTTGCCTGTTTAACTTGCTCTATTTGAACTAAAAGATCTTTAATCTCGGCCTGTGTTGTCAATAAGTTTTGATTCAATGATTCATTGTTTGTTTTCAACGAATCATAATTTATAAGCATATTGGTAAGCTCAACTTTTATTGAATCTTTTTCGCTATTTAGCTGAGTAACGATTAGATTGTGCTCGTTTCTTTGCTGAACAAACATTACAACAACTGCAATGAGTACAACTGTTAGAACAATAACCAGAATGCTCTTGAAATCGAATTTATTTTTTGATTGATCAGCCATTTATCTTGGAATAATTATTAATGTCGATTGCAAAAATAGGATTAATTTGATGTTTATCCAATGTAATTTAATGCGCAAAATCTGATATTTGTCGACGTTTAAAAAACTGAGGTTGTATCCGAACTTTTCAACATATAACTTGTTCAGCTTAAAACATCTTTATGGATATTTCAGATATTAGGAATGATTTCAAATTAAAGGCTTTGGACGTTAAAACGATCAAGGAAAATCCTATTCAGCAATTTGAAAGGTGGCTAGAAGAGGCTATGAAATCGCAGTGCCTTGATTATAACGCCATGACACTTGCAACTTCTACCCCCGATGGTCAACCTTCGGTAAGAGTTGTTCTCTTGAAACAAATTCGGAATGAATGTTTATATTTTTTCACAAATTATAGAAGCCGGAAAGCTAAGGAGTTATCGATCAATCCGAAAGCCGCTGTATTGTTTTATTGGCCCGAACTCGATAGACAAGTTCGTATTATGGGGCACATAATAAAAGCAGACCGAGATATTTCCGACATATATTTTAAGGAACGACCGCTTGGAAGTCAGATTAGTGCAATAATTTCTCCGCAAAGTTCGGAAATTGAAAGTCGAGAGGCGCTTGAGAAAATGTGGTTAGAGGAGAAAGAAAGATCGAATGGTCAGAATGTTGAACGTCCAGATTTTTGGGGTGGGTATCAACTTAAGCCATTGCGGTTTGAATTTTGGCAAGGTCGGCCAAATCGTCTTCACGATCGTATTGTGTATAAAAAGCAACACATTGACGGTTGGGATATTGTAAGGCTTGCACCCTAGTTGTTTTAGATGCGGTCTTTTCCGTAGAAAAATTTCCTAAAATAATATTTTACAGGATTCTGGTATTTCAATTTCTTCCAAGGTCGGCTACTATGTGGTAGATGAATCACTTGCGAATTTGTTAATATGAAATTCTTAAATCCATTCTTTCTCGAATCTTTAGATATTTGAACATCAAACCAATCTTTTTTTTCAGAAAGAAGATCCAGCTCAAGTTTCATAAGCAAAGGAAGTGTGAGCAATGTGCAACAGAAACTTACGCGGTGATTTGTTTCAACAACTCCCGATTCGGTTCTGTCGATGTGTAAATAAGGAAAATTTATGTCTCCGGTTTCGTCGGTTGTAATAGCTGCAATCATTCCGCAGTTATTCAGCGAGTTAGCTTTTTCAAGTAGTGAAGAAATTGTATTCTCTTTGATAAAGACATCCGACTCAACAATCAAAAGATGAGCATTTTGAGCTACGGCTTTTTTTCTTGCATCCTGGAGTGTGAACCTGTAGTTTGGCGATGGTGTTGAAACCTGTTCTTCAATGTTGATCAACTCAAAGCCCTGAGATTGTTCTTTTTCAAGAATTGCTCGGTTTTCGGGCGTGCTCAGGTCGTTATAAACCAGATATTGAAAATCAGCCTTGTACTTACAAACGATTGAAACAGCTTTCATTGCCGTTTCAATCGAATCTTTTATAGGTGTTATAATCAGAACGTTGTTCAAAATAAGGAGTTTAGCGTTCCGAATACATTTGTTCGTAATATTTCTGATAGTCGCCCGAAGTTACGTTGTCCATCCATTCCTGATTATCAAGATACCATCGAACTGTTTTCTCGATACCTTCTTCAAATTGCAAGCTTGGTTCCCAGCCCAATTCATTTTTCAACTTTGAAGAATCAATGGCATAGCGAAGGTCGTGTCCGGCACGGTCGGTTACATAGGTTATCAACTTTTCTGATGTTCCTTCTGGATTTCCTAAAAGTTTGTCGACGGTTTTGATTATGACTTTAATCAAATCAATGTTTGTCCACTCGTTAAAGCCGCCAATGTTATATGTATCAGCAATTTTACCTTCATGGAATATTACATCAATTGCACGGGCATGATCTACAACATAAAGCCAGTCGCGCACATTTTCTCCCTTTCCATAAACAGGCAGTGGTTTTCCATGCCGAATATTGTTGATGAACAATGGGATTAACTTCTCGGGAAACTGATATGGCCCGTAATTGTTAGAACAGTTTGTAACAATTATTGGCAGACCATAAGTGTCGTGGAAAGCTCGCACAAAGTGATCGCTACTTGCCTTGCTTGCCGAATACGGACTATGAGGATCATATTTGGTTGTTTCTGTAAAGAACGAACCGTCAAACTCCAACGCACCATAAACTTCATCGGTTGATATATGATAAAAACGTTTTCCCTCAAAATTGCCATTCCAGCTTAATTTAGCAGCTTGCAATAACGAAAGTGTCCCCATTACATTAGTCTGAGCAAAAGTGAACGGATCTTTTATGCTTCTATCTACATGGCTTTCAGCGGCCAGATGAATAACTGCATCAACATTATATTGATCGAAAATCTCCATCATCTTGTCAAAGTCGCAAATATCAGCTTTGACAAAAACGTAATTTGGAAGCTTCTCTATGTCTGTTAGGTTTGCCAAATTCCCGGCGTAAGTCAATTTATCTAAATTGACGATTCTATAATCGGGGTACTTTGTTGCAAACAAACGAACCACGTGCGAACCAATAAAGCCAGCTCCTCCTGTAATTAATATTGTTTTCATTCTTTTATGAGATTTGGTCAGTCGTTTTTATTTTATTCCTCTAATCTTTTTTTCCCATTCCCAAGCCGAGGCCAGCGTCTCTTCAATTGTACTTTCTGCTTTCCATCCTAGCTCATTGTTTGCAAGGCTTGTGTCGGCGTATACAGCAACAACATCGCCCGGACGACGATCAACAATCTGATAGTTAACTTTCACGTTATTAACCTTTTGGAATGTATTTACAAGTTCAAGTACGCTTAATCCGTTACCTGTACCGATATTAAAGAACTCGCAATTGCTTTTGTTTTTATCATCGATCATACGTTTAATTGCATGAACATGAGCTTTTGCTAAATCAACTACATGAATATAATCGCGAACGCAAGTCCCATCAGAAGTATCGTAATCGGATCCAAAGATGCTCAGCTTTTCACGCAGTCCGGCAGCTGTTTGAGTAATAAAAGGAACCAAATTTGCCGGAACGCCAAGAGGTAATTCGCCAATCAATGTTGAAGGATGGGCACCAATTGGATTGAAGTAGCGAAGGCAAATAGCTTTTAATTCGGGAGAAACATTCAATGTGTCACGAATTATTTCTTCGCTAATTTGTTTTGTATTTCCATAAGGAGAACCAGCTGTTTTTATTGGAGAATTCTCTGTAACAGGCAATTCATCGGGTTCGCCGTAAACTGTGCAAGATGATGAGAAAACAAGGTTTGGCACATTGAATTCCTTCATTGCACTAAGGATGTTAATTAAACCAACCAAGTTGTTTCTGTAGTAGAGTAGCGGTTTTTGGACTGATTCTCCAACTGCTTTACTTGCTGCAAAATGTATGATGGAATCGATATTTGGGTACTTCTTAAAGAAATCGAAAACTTTTTCTTGATCGGTTAAATCGAACTTTTCAAAGATAGGTTTAACTCCGGTAATTTGCTTAATACCAGATAGAACATCTTCTGAAGAGTTTGATAGATTGTCGATAATAATGGTTTCGAAACCTTCATTTATCAGTTCAACAACAGTGTGCGAACCAATAAAACCAGTTCCTCCGGTAACTAAAATCTGTTTCTTCATCTATATGATAGTTTTATGGTTGGATGCAACTCACAGTTGTATGCACGTGTTTGTTTCGGCAACAAAGTTGTTCGCTTCATCCGAGTTTAAAATTTAAATGAGATGCAAAAATAGCAAATAAATATTTTGTAGTTGGCCAAAATTCTGATTACTAAAGTTCTTTATGAATGGAAATGAAAGATGAGAAAAATCAATTTTGCCACATCTAAAAATTAATTACTTTTGAGTTTGTAACTTATACGTAATGAATATTTCAAAACACATATCAACTCTTTTAAAATTCAATGAATGCGTGGTGATTCCCGATTTTGGAGGTTTCATTTCTAACTATGTTCCTGCAAAATTCGATCATAAAAGGAATGCTTTCATGCCACCTTCGAAAGAGATTGTATTCAATTCTAAAATCAGTAAAAACGATGGTTTGCTTATCAACCAGCTAGTAGAGGCCGAGGGAATTGGCTACCACGATGCTCAAATGATGATTGCAAACTGGGTTGAAGATGCTTTAAAAGCTCTTAATCATGGCGAAAAAATTGAATTGGAAGGTGTAGGTTCTATCGAGTTCGATCGTAACGGGTCTTTTGCTTTTCATTCTGTGAACGAGAATTTTCTTGTTGATGCTTATGGGTTGAAAGAATTTAGTTTTCCGAAAGCTTCGCGCTCAATTTACGCTGAATCGTATCAGCCTCGTCCGGCAATTAAAGCTACCGGCATTGGTAAAAATGCAGTTAAAATTGCTGCCAGTATTGCAATTTTGCTTGCTCTTTCGGTATTTCCTTTGAAGAAAGAAAACTTCAAATTTCATTCTTCCACAGTTAATCCACTTACAACCATAACCGAAGAAACCAAAGTTCCTGAGGTAACCGAAGTTGTTGAAGAAGTTAAAGTTTCAGAACCAGAAGTTGCTGAGACTGTTACTAAAGTTCAAGGAGGAAATTACATTTTGGTTGGTGGTAGTTTTCAGAAATCGGCCAATGCGCTTGCCTTCAAAGAGGAACTTCGTAATGAGGGTCATAATCCCGAGATTTTTGAGTTAAAGAATGGCATGTTCAAAGTAGCTATCGATTCGTATGCCAGCAGGCAGGAGGCTTTAGATGCAATGAATTTGTATCGTGAATCTCATCCTGGTTCACAGGCTTGGGTTGGAACAAGATAAGTAGTAAATTCTGATAATAAGATAGTTAAAGAGCCTTTTTGAAAGACTTTTTTGCATTACGGCAAATAAAAACCCGGAGTATTTTTGCTCCGGGTTTTTAATTTTCTTATGGATATTTTATTATTGTTGAACCGCTGCAATTCCAGGAAGAACTCTACCTTCTAGGTATTCGAGCAATGCTCCACCAGCAGTTGAAATATACGAAACACCATCGGCCAAATCGAACTTATTGACACAAGCAACAGAGTCTCCGCCACCAACTAAAGAGAAAGCACCCTTAGCTGTAGCAGCAACAATCGCATTGCCAACAGCACGTGAGCCAGCTTCAAATTTATCAAATTCGAAAACACCAACTGGGCCATTCCAAAGAATAGTACCTGAGTTTTCGATAACATTTTTCATTTCATCAATGCTTCTTGGACCGGCGTCAAGACCCAACCATCCGGCAGGAATATTATCTGATTCAACGATCTGCGTATTAGCATCGGCAGAGAAAGCGTCAGCAGCAACAACGTCGTTTGCCATAATGATTTTTACACCTTTTTCAGCCGCCAATTTTTCAATGCGAAGAGCTGTTTCAATGAAATCATCCTCAACAAGCGATCCTCCAATGTTTCCACCATGAGCTTTAATGAATGTGAAAGTCATTCCACCGCCAAGGATGAGGTTGTCTACTTTGTCGAGCAAGTTTTCGATGATAGTGATTTTCGATGAAACTTTGGCACCACCCATAATTGCAGTGAAAGGTCTTTTTGGAGAGTCCATCACTTTGCAAAGGCTATTTAATTCACCTTCAATAAGGTATCCAAACATTTTGTCGTTAGGAAAGAATTTAGCGATTACAGCAGTTGAAGCGTGTGCACGGTGAGCAGTTCCGAAAGCATCGTTTACCCAGCAATTTCCATTAGCAGCAAGTTTTTCGGCAAAAGCTTCGTCACCTTTTTCTTCTTCTTTGTAGAAGCGAAGGTTTTCAAGCATCAATACTTCGCCTGGTTTCAGTTCGCTAGCAATTTTTTTAGTTTCGTCGCCAATGCAATCAGTTGCAAATTTAACAGTTGTTCCACCAAGCAATTCAGAAAGGTGTGCAACTAAGTGACGAAGTGAGTATTTGTCGGTTGGACCCTCTTTTGGACGACCAAGGTGAGACATGATGATAGGAGATCCCCCTTTTCCAATTATTTTTTTAATTGTAGGGATTGCAGCCCGCATACGATTGTCATCGGTAATCTCAAAATTTTCATTGAGAGGTACATTAAAATCTACGCGAATTAACGCTTTTTTCCCTGCGAAATCATAATTATCAATTGTTTGCATCTTCTTAGAGTATTAAATTTTGAATTGAAGTTCAAAGATAAGAATTTAAAAAAACATAGAATTACACTAGTGTTCGATATATTGTTTTTGTTAAAACATTGTTAGCGTTGAGCGTAAGTTTTTGAAGAATGAGGAGTGAATTTTGAGAATATTTTTTTGGCGAGGGGAATTTTTGAAGGAAAAAAAAGCAGGAATTTTGTTCCTGCCTTTTTACTTAGTTCTTATTCGTATCTGTTGTAATCACTTCTTCTATGATCTCTGTTACCTCCACGGTCGTTGCGATCACCGCCACCGTTTCCACCACGGTTGAAGCTGCTTCCAGTTCCACGGTCGAAACGACGGTTTCCGTCAGGTCTACGGCTTGCACCGCCACCCCCTGATGGGCGTCTGTCGAATGAACGTTTTTCAGTAGGACGAGGTTCAGATTGTTTTACAACAATATAGTTCCCCATAAAGTTAGTGTCGTTAAGATGCTCGATAGCTGCGGCTCCTTCGGATTCATCTTCCATTTCTACGAAACCATAGCATTTTGACATGCCTGTTTCACGATCCATAATCAATTTTGCAGAACTGACTTTTCCGTATTGGCCGAATAATTCTTTGATTTGATCAGCTGTCGAGTCAGCGTTTAGCTTTGCTACAAAAATATCCATAAAAAAGAATAAAAAATTTGATGATAATTGAATTAATTAACTCGTTAGAAGATGTGTAGAAAAACAATTTTAGAGATGTCACTACTAAACAAATCCTAATGAAGCAAATCTATTGATTATTAATAACAAGTAAAAGGTTTTTGAAAAATTATTATTTAAAAATTGTGAAATTTTGTTTTACAATGTTCTCATTCAATAATTTATTGTCAAAAACTATTGATTTTAGCTATCTTTTTGATACGATAATTTTCTGTGTTGGAGATTGATTATCATTACGTTTATTGATGATGTCGATAATGTTTGTACATAATTCAGAGAATGCTTTACTGATTGTTTTATCTTCAGAAATTGCAGCTGGTTCTCCTGTATCGCCACCTTCTCTTATGCTCTGTACAATAGGAATTTGACCCAAAAGTGGTATTTCGAGTTCTTCGGCCATCTTTTTTCCTCCATCTTTTCCAAAAATGTAATATTTATTTTCGGGTAATTCAGCCGGAGTAAACCAAGCCATGTTCTCAACCAATCCAAGTACAGGAACATCAACAGATTTTCCCCGGAACATGTTAACTCCTTTTATTACATCGGCAAGGGCAACATTTTGTGGTGTTGTTACAATTATTGCACCTGTTACAGGAACTGTTTGCATCAACGTTAAATGAATATCACTGGTTCCAGGAGGAAGGTCAATTAACAGATAATCAAGAGCTCCCCATTGTGCATCTACAATAAGTTGTTTTAATGCATTCGATGCCATTGGGCCTCTCCACACAAGTGCTTCCTCTTGTTTTACAAAGAATCCGATGGAGAGTATTTTCACGCCATATTTTTCAATTGGAAGAATCATATCTCGGGTTCCAACCTTTTCTCCAGTTGGTTGAGCATCTTTTTCTCCAAACATAATTGGAATTGATGGCCCATAAATGTCGGCATCAATTAAACCAACCGACGCACCTGTTTTTGCAAGCGCTACAGCTAAGTTTACTGCTATTGTTGATTTTCCAACGCCGCCTTTGCCCGAAGCAACTGCAATTATGTTTTTAACGCCAGGTAAAATGGGGCGTTCCATATCATGAACAGAACGTACGGTAATGTTTCCGGCAACTTTCACATCTTTTCCAATGTTACGAAGAATTGCTTGAACGCATTGTGCCTTTACATTGGGAACATTCGGATCGCTTGATCGTTGGAAAACCAACGTGAAACTAACTTTTTCTCCTTCAATCCTGATTTGTTGAACCATATCGAGCTCAACAATATTTTGGTCTGAACCGGGCATCTTCACTGTGCGTAGTGCTTCGGTAACATCTTTTGGTTGAATCAACATTTTGATAAAATTTAATTTTGTTGCGAAATTACTTAAAAACGGAATGACACAATAACATCTTAAAACGGTTTTAGTTTATTAAAGTAATTCTTTCGAAGGATCCCAAAACCGTTCTGTAAAGTTGATTATTTTATCGTCCTCAATAATAATGCCTTCACTTTCAAGAAGTTCCTGCATGATGTTTTCTCCTCCAAAAAAGTGTTTCCCGGTAAGGAGCCCATTCCGATTTACAACCCTGTGGGCGGGAATCATTTCAGGTTGAGAAAAACTTTGGTTCATGGCCCATCCTACCATTCTCGAAGATCGGGTTGTTCCTAAATATCGGGCAATTGCACCGTAACTTGTGATTCTCCCCGAGGGAATAAGTTTTACAACTTCGTACACTCGTTGAAAAAAGTCGTCAGTCATAGCTTTTTTTGTTTTAAAAATAGTACGTTTTTGTTGAACAAGGTTGACCAATCGGATTATCCATTTAATTTTGTTTCAATTAACCAGTTTATATAGATTAAGATGAGAAAATATTCAATTTTGCTAATCCTTTTCACTTTTTTGTGCCAAGTAAGTTTTCCGGCTGAAAAGTATGTTTGGAAGAATGTAACAATTGGTGGAGGTGGCTATGTTACTGGCATAATTGCTTGTCCTACAGAAAAAAACTTATTTTACGCGAAAACAGATGTGGGTGGGGCATACCGCTGGAATGAGGAACAGCAATGTTGGATTCCTTTAACCGATTGGGTAAGTAAGGGCGAAATGGGTTATCTGGGATTAGAAAGCATTGCTATTGATCCTCAGAATCCGAATCGGGTTTACATGTCGGCCGGGCTTGAGTATTATCCTGCTACTAAACCAGCAATCTTTTATTCAGAAGATTATGGTGGCACATTCAATAAAACGGTTGTCCCTTTTATGATTCATGGAAATGGTTACGGGCGTGGCGTTGGCGAACGTTTGATTGTCGATCCAAATAACTCAAATATTCTATATTGCGGTACACGGAAAGATGGCCTGTGGAAAAGTTCGGATATGGCTCGAACATGGACAAAAGTGTCCTCTTTTCCTATTTCTGAAACTGATAATGGAAACGGGATATGTTCTGTAGTTATCGATCCATCAAGTAGTTCAAAAGGAAGCACCTCGAAAACAATTTTTGTTGGTGTTTCGCAAATGAGTACTTCAAATTTGTTTGTTAGCGTTGATGCCGGTGAAACCTGGAGTCCAGTTGAAGGACAAGATTCTACTTTTGCTCCACAACGAATGGTCATTACTCCAAATGGTTATTTGATAATTACTTATGCAAATGGTGCTGGTCCCCATAGTAATAAAGTTGAGCCTTTGAGTACTGGGGCTTTGTTTAAGTATAATATTCAAGAAAAAAGTTGGTTGGATATTACCCCAAGCCGAGCAACAAAAGCACCACTAAGCGGTGTCAGCTTTCAACAGAATAATCCCGATATATTAATGGTTTCATCTACAAATACTTGGTGGGCACAAGATTGGGCTTCATCTATGACTGTAAAAGGAGATGAAATTTATAGAAGCACCGATGGTGGAATTTCCTGGACTAATCTCTTCGGTAAGAAGAAAACAAAACTAGATGTTGGTGAGTTTGAATGGGGTAATCCATCATTGAGCCCCGATCCGGTTTCGTTGCATTGGGCTACTTGCATAACTCTCGATCCATTCAACAGCAACAGGGCTTTTGTTAATTCGGGCAATGGAATATTTATGTGCGACAATCTTAATAATAGTATTACAAATTGGAAATTCCAGGTCAAAGGGCTAGAAGAAACTGTTCCTCTTGGAATTGTTAGTCCAGCAGGTGGCGCTTCATTGCTCTCTATTATTGGCGATTACGATGGCTTTCGGCATAATGATCTTACAAAGTCTCCTGCTCAGGGGCGCCATAATCCACGGATTGGGACAAACAGGGCTATCGATTTTGCAGAGAACGATCCTCGTATTGTTGTAAGGGCAGGTTCTTCTGCCTTTATTTCAAAAGATAATGCAAAAACTTGGGAATCATTGATTCCTCCATTTCCTGAGGCAAAAGATGGAAACTTGGCGATTTCTCCCGATGGCAAGACTATTGTTTGGTGCCCCGAGAATAGTCCAATTTATACAACTTCAAACTATCGGAATTGGGCTCAGTCCGATGGAGCGAAACCAAGTCAACGTGTTATTTCTGATCGGGTAAATTCATCGAGATTTTATTTTTTTGACAATAAAACATTGTATTTCAGCAATAATAGAGGAACAACTTTTGCCAAAGGTTCAACGAATCCATCATTGACATCTGTTAGAAAAATAAGGTGTTCGCCAGCAATTGAAGGTGATGTTTGGATCCCATCGGCCGAAAATGGCTTATTTAGAACAACTTGGATGAACAATTTACCTGTATTCACTAAAATTGACAAGGTTGCTAAGTGCGAGGCTGTTGGATTTGGAAAGGCTAAATCGGGCAAGAAATTTCCGGCAGTTTATATTTGGGGGGTTGTTGAAGGTGTAGAAGGTATTTTCCGTTCAGACGATGAAGGAAAAAATTGGGTCAGATTAAATGATGACGCTCATGAGTTTGGCGGAACAGGTGATGCAAATGAAATAATTGGAGATCCTCGCGTATATGGAAGAGTTTATATGTCGACTGCTGGTCGTGGTATTGTTTATGGCGACTTAGTTGGCGGAAAAGATTCAAAAATTGTTATTGATTCTGAAGATTACTCAGGAATAAAAAAGGCGAAATAATTTCTTTTCAGTTTGAATCCGTTAGCAAACAGTGATTGG